>JAQICU010000047.1 GCA_027858325.1 Candidatus Cloacimonadota bacterium | reverse complement strand
TCCCGATTAAGAAAGTTGATAGATCATTTCTGCTTCAAATTCAGCTTCCTGTTTTTCATTTTCAAGTTTTAGCAGTCTTGGTTTTTCTTTGGATTTGATATCCGTCCATAACTCTTTTGGATGCCGTTCTGAGTTGTTCTTTATCAGGCAGTTGGCAGCATCGAGAATAGATTTTGGGGAGCGGTAATTCTGTTCCAATTTTACTGTAAGTACGTTTTTATAATCTTTTTCGAAATTTAAAATATTACTTATATTAGCTCCACGCCAACTGTAGATAGCCTGATCATCATCACCTACAACGCAAAGATTCTGATGCTCTTTAGCAATGAGATTGATTATTTTGAATTGTGCATAATTTGTATCCTGGTATTCATCTATCATAACATATTTGAATTTATCAGCATACTTCTTTCTTATTGCTTTATTATCGTGAAGCAAAATTGCAGTATACATCAGAAGATCATCAAAATCGAGAGCATTATTTTCAATCAGAAAATTTTGATATTCTTTATATATTTTATAAGTAGTTTCTGTAAAATAATTCTCTTCATTGAAATCAAAGAAATCTTTCGGAAGAATAAGTGAGTTTTTCTGATTACTAATTAAAGAAGTAACTTTTCTTTGCGGGAAATCCTTGGTATCTAGATCTAATTTCTTGTAGATCTTTTTAAAAATTGATTTCTGATCAACATCATCAAAGATGGAAAAATCTGAAGTGAATGGTAAGAATTCCTGCTCTGCTCTTAAGATACGAGTGCAAACAGAGTGAAATGTGCCTATCCATAAAGAGTAAGCAGAAATATTGAATGATCTTTCTAATCTGTTTTTAAGCTCACGGGCTGCTTTATTGGTAAATGTTACAGCTAGAATATTGTATGGGTTAACATGTTTTACGTTTATCAGATATGCCGTACGATAGATAATTGAACGGGTTTTTCCACTTCCAGCTCCTGCCAGAACTAATATTGGTCCTTCGGTTGTAGTAGCTACCTTTCGCTGAGGTGGATTCAGATCATCTAGGAAATTCATATTAATTCCAAGTTTTTGGTTCTGATCTGTATCCTTCCAGTTTTTTTTCGTCTACCAGGATATAAGCAGACATTTTGTACCAGTAGAAATTACCGGGAATGTTTACCCCAAGATCTTCGTAACTTGATACTGTTTCATCAACCTCATCAATAATAAGTTCAAATAATCCATCATAACTTTGAGAGCGGTAAATATAATAGCCACTTACGGTAGACATTGGACTCCAGGTTATCATGATAGTGTTGTCCGCAGTAGTAGCAACATAAATAGATGTTACTTTATTAGGAGCGTTAATACTACTAACCATTGGATCTAGTGGGTTGGTGCGATCAAGAGAGCAGGATAGAGTAAACAGGATCAAACTAATTAATATAATATATTTCATTAGAACCTCAATGTTATGCCTGTAGGGGTTATAATTAACTTTTGTGAATGATGCTTCATAGAAAGATCGTTCCACAGATTTTGATTATATTCTTGAGTTGCACTAATGGAATCATAGATCGTATATATCCAAACAATAGCTCCTAAACTGAAAAAAAATTGTGAATATTTATAATTGCTGTTTGCATCAAGGTAAAACTGTTTGATATCACCTATATAATGCGAATCTTCATAATTATGATAATCATCCATTGCCCGATTATAAAAATAGTAGCTAGTGCCAAATAATACAATTTCCGAAGTTATGAAAAAATGCCCTTTTGTATAGTCGTTAGATGAATAATGACCCCAGCCGGGAGCAAAAGCTGATTTTATCATATTGCTAACAACTTGTTGTTTACTTAATTCATATATTTGAAGTAATTTCTGCCTGCTTACAAGATCTTCTCTTGCCTCATATCTATCTTTCATATTTTCCCAATTATATTTTGAAGGATTGGAAAATTCTTCAATATCAAACTCTTCTGCTAATAATAAGGTCGCTAAAAAGAGGATAATAACAATAAAATATTTATTCACAATAATTACCTTTTCATCACATCTTCAGAGATCTTATTAAGGGAAGTTATCTCACGTGTTTTAAGGTTCACACGCCAGGCATAATAATAGTTTTCCTCCGGTGAAAGCAGATCAAATCGTACTTCATATTTGTGTTCACCCAGTGCATAATACACTTTCCAGCCTGAAACATCAACTTGGTCATTATATTGAGCAATTAATGATGTTTCAATTAGGCTCACACCTTCCGGGATAATTCCGTTCTTGTATTCTTTTATGATCTTTTCAGCAAATGCTTTCGGGTCTTTTTCTGCCTGAAGTAAATTACCCATAATATAAATTTTCTCTTTCACTCTGTCCGTTTGGAATAACTTATAGGATTTTTTATATTGTGTAGAAGCAGATGCATATTCTTCTTCAGTTTCATATTGGAGTGCTTGATTTTCATGATCCAGAGCAGATTGATATCTCTGTTTTTTATCATTTGTATCGTTAATAAGATTAATACAATCTGTATATTCAGGGATCAGAATAAAACACTTATTATATTTTTCAACAGCTTTATCAAATTGGAAAGAAGCAACAAGCTCATCTCCTTCTTTAACTATCTGTGAGCAAATATCCAGAGCTTTATTATTAATAATTTTCTTTTTTGTTTCATCGTTATCTATAGCAAGATCGAGATATGCTCTTACAAGTTCGTAATTTTTTTTTGTTAAAGCTTCATCAGCTTTAAGTAGATATACATCGCTAATGTGAACAAAGATATCATCTTGGAATTTTGAAGGGTACTGACTTAATTTAGAAAGCATCTCAATTGAGATATCATACTCAGAAGAATCCCTAAAAACAAGTGCTTCATTGATAAATGATGGTATCAGATCATCAATAAATGGTTGTATTTGTTTTGTAAAAGAATTATCAGGATGATTCTCCCAAAGGAAATGATAATCATTAAATGCAGATAATTTGTTGCCCATCTCAATATAAATTTTAATTCTGTTGAAAAGTATCTCAGGAATATGTTCAGAATTTTTTAAATAGGAAGTTACTTTCTCGAAATAATCCAAAGCAGAAATGGGAGCATTTTGCATGAGCTGATACTTTGCTAAGTGGAAATAACAATCATCAAGTTTTAAATCAGCAATTTCTGAATTAGACAGAAAGAAAAGACGTGAAGCTAACAGCCAGTTTTCTTTTGCATAAGCTTTAGTTCCTAATTGATAATAACAGTCGGAGCGTTCCAATTCCGCTTGGGTTGATAATGCTCCATTTGGAGTAGTTTCTAAAAAATCATCAAAATGCTTTATAGACATCACATAATTGCTTTTCATATACAATTGATGAGCAATCTTAAATTTGCTGTTTACCAGGCAATAACTTGAAACGTAAGCAAATAATATCAATATTACTAAAGTTAATTTCATTTTCATATAATTATAATTCCATTTATATCAAGGATACTAGTTTCTTCATCTAATTCATTCCTGTCAATAATTCTGAACTATGAATTTATTTATCCTTCAATTGGGTTTGTGGTATAGTAACCGGTATCTGATCTAATTTTCTGCCGAAGAACAAGAATATAATAGCAAATAAAGCAGTTGAGATGATTAGAAGTTTCTCAGATTCCATGTTAAATACTAAAATCGTAATCAACACAATAATAGTATTGATCAGATATACAAACATTGCTGTAACTTTGGGTGATTGCATAGCATTATGAATACGATGAGTTGAATGATCTTTACCGCCCTGGCTTATTTTTCTACCGTCACGTTTTCTTATGAAACTTACAAGTGAAATATCAAAGATCGCATAGCTGAGTAACAGTACGGGCAACAAGTAAAATATTTGACTGTTCATTCTTGTCACAGCTAAACGTCCTGCCAGAATTCCCATTGTAGAAAGGAAGTAACCTATAAACATACTTCCCGCATCACCTAGAAAGATCTTTGCCGGATTAAAATTGTAGGGGAGAAAACCAAATACTGAACCAGCAAAGATTAAGGAAAGAAGCATCATAAAATTTGCCTGAACAGCTACAGAATGAGTTTTACTTATGAAACTGAAAGCATAAAAACCAAGGGCAAGAATACCGGACATACCGGTGATAATACCATCCATGTTATCCAGGAAGTTCAAAGCATTCATAAGTCCAACCATCCATAAAAATAGAATGGGTATTGTAATATAAAATGGACCAAAAAGTTCTAAAAGATTATTAGAATATAAAAACACAAAACATGAAAGTGCCTGACCAATTAGTTTAATAGCTGGTTTCATTCCAAATTTATCATCAATGATACCAACCAAAATAATTATGAAAGCTCCCAGCAGATAACCAATAATAGGGTAGTTAAATGAATGCAGATTCATAATTATAATATAGATCGTAAGTATAAAGAAGCCAATGAATACAGCTAATCCACCCAAAAGCGGGGTAGCTTTTTTATGTACTTTACGTGCATTTGGATTATCCAAGAAATTTAATTTATTCGCAAGTTTTATTATGTAAGGTGTAATGCTGTACACAGAAAGAAAGGAGAGAGTGATCACACTCAAACATACATAAATAATATTCATATCACCTCATTAATTACTATTACGTAAATACTTATAAATCACTGTCCATAATGCATTATACAGAATTTTGTCAAATCCTTTCTACATCATAATATTTGGAGTATGATTCGATTGATCTGATTGGATAAATTAACAAATTGACAGGTTAATGGGTAAGCAATTTTTTACAAGTGAGGATATTCTATGAGAGTTTTTAAAAATAGGAAAGCGCGGCATAATTATTTCTTTATTCAGGAATTGGAAGCCGGCATTGTGCTTAAAGGTTCTGAGATCAAATCTATTCGGGAAGGAAAGCTCAGTTTTAAAGATAGTTATGCCAATATAGAGGCTGGTGAAATCTGGCTCTATAGTCTTCATATTAGTCCATATAAATATGATAGTGTTTTTGCACCCGATCCTGAACGTAAACGAAAGCTTCTACTCAATAAACGGGAGATAAAGAAAATCAAAAATCAGATTGAAGAGAAAGGAATGACTTTGATCCCGGCAGAGATCTATATTAATGACAAAGGATTAGCAAAAATAAAAATTGCTCTTGCCAAAGGTAAAAGACAATACGACAAACGTGAAGATATTAAGAAAAAAGATATTATGCGTGATATGCAGCGGAACATGAAATTAGATTAATATGTAGGTTAACGCCGCCGTTAAACAACATGGAGCGAAGCGGAATGTTGTTTAATGTTTGGAGCCTGCCACGTTCTTCTTGGTTTTCTCTCAATCTGAATGTGGAGGCTCTTGTTGAACTAAGCTGCTGATCGCAGCAGAAAAGAAGCCTTTCATTTAATACCTTTTTTTATATACTTACCACCAAAAGATGGAGGTAAGTATGGAACAATACGAAAAACAATTTCTGGA
>JAQICU010000013.1 GCA_027858325.1 Candidatus Cloacimonadota bacterium | reverse complement strand
CTTAACCTGTTGCAAATTCCATAAATTTATTGTAATCATTTTCAAAGAACTCGCTATTATGTTCCAGCTCGATTTCAAGCAGTTCCACCCAGATATCTTCGCGTCGTGTAAGCATTGATGCATTTCTCAATTTATCTATTGCACCATTGTAATCATTCATTTTCACAAGTAAATTTGCCCAATGTCTTAGAACGCTGGGATCACGGTTTTTGGAATACAGCTCTTCATAAGTTGCATTAGAATTCTGATAATCACCAATATTTTCATAGCAAAGTGCTTTCATCAATTTGATCTCAAAGATGTTCTTATGTCCAGGTTCCAGTATCTCAAGTTCCTTACTTGTATTGATAGCTTCCTGCCAATTTCCCTTCATATAAAGATAGTAGATCTTCCGATCAAGCAATTCTACCCGGATCTTTTTATCAGAGCAATTACGCAAAAGCTCATCAACTTTTTCAGTAAATTCAATCGTCTCAGATTGTTCAGATGCCCAACGCAAGCCATTAATGGAATTATTTAGAATTTTATCCTCGATGCCAGGCTGGATAAGCAGAGTATAATATTTTACAGCATTATTGAAATCACCCAGATTGTAGTATGAATCCGCCACGCCCAGAATTGCGGAATAATAATCCGGTGCTGATGGGAAATTCTGAGTATATTGGTTAAAATATTCAATAGCACTCAGATAATTCTCTGCACTGAAAGCAGAAGTTGCTGCCTTGATAATGTATTTTTCCGGTGAAGTTGTCGAACCTGATAGTCGGTTGTACAAGCGTGATGCTTCGTCAAATCTTTTCAGTTGATATAGCGTCCATGCTTCTCTGGAAAGAACTGCCTCTTCCTGAACAGCATTGCCGGCATGATCAGCAGCAAATGAAAATGCTTCTAAAGCTTTGCTATAATTACGTTCAGCAAACTCTATGTTCCCATTTAATAAAAATCTATCAAATAAGTATTTTGTATCGGATGGAATATTTTCCAGAGATTCTTTGGCACGTTTGTAATCCTTCTGATAATAGTAAATATGCCCGATCCTTTCCCAGGTAAATCCAACATCACAAATTCCTCCCAAAGCATTCTGGTAGTACCTTAACGCTTTAGAATATTCGCCTTTTTCAAAATTGATCTCACCCAGATAATAGTTACTCATTCCTGTTTTTTCAGAATTAGGATATTGATCGCTAACTTTAGCAAAGTAAGTTGCTGAAGTCCTACGTTCACCATTTTGGAAATTGATCAAACCGATTTTAAAATTAGCTTCATCAGCAAATTCTCCTTGAGGAAATACAGAAAGATAAAGTTCGTATTCTTTAAGCGAATCTGTTTTTTTATTATTATTCAGAAATTTTGATTCTGCAATCAGATAGAATGTGTTTTCTTTAATGGAATCATAAGCATCATTGGCAATAGCATTTCCGGTTCTTTTAGCTTCATAAAAAAAGGACAATGAACTACTAAAATCGTTATTTTTAAAACTGTTGTATCCCAGCTGGTAATAAGCAACCGGAGTAAATTCATGATCTGCATTATCATCAATAAATTTTTGGAGTATTTTATTATTATTATCAATTGTTGCAAGATAGAAAGTACTATTTGAGCTAATTTGATCATCATTAGAATTCACTAATTCATACAAAATGTTCTTAGCTTTTTTCTCGTTATGTAATTCATAATAACATAATGCAGAATAGTATTGCGCTTTCTCTGAATTCATTTTTTTCAATCTATCTAAAGCTGTATTAAATCTACCAGCTTTATAGAAAGCTGTTCCCAGAATCAAATTGTATTTATCATAATATTGAGAAGTTGATGGAACTATATCTAAACCGATAGAAAATATTTTATTAGTTCTTCCGTGAGAAAGATTGTAATTATGATATAATAAAATAGCCCTGAATTTATTTTCAGAATCAGGTTTTTGCATGATGTCATTAGCAATGTCATCAATATCCGCAAGTTTATTCTGAGCAATTCTCAATTCCAGTACAGCAGACAAAATTATCGTACTCTTATCCAGTGAGAGCGCTTTTTCCAAGTTTAGTAATGCACTATCAAAATCATTTTCAAGAAGAGCTATCTTGCCAAGGTAATAATATGCTTTCCAGGCTAATTGATTATCAGAATAGTCACTCACGAATTTCTGGAAAACAGTTTTTGCCAGCTTAAGTTTGTTTAGGAAATACCTGCTCTGCCCTAGTCCTAATGCAACTTCTGCTCGAATTGACGGATGGGTAGAAGCTGAATATAACTCACTAAAATACATTTCAGCATTTTTACGATCTTCTTCCGCAAGATAAATATTTCCAAGCAGAAATTTAATATCTGCTTCCACTTCGTTTTGTGGATAATTAATAAGGATTTTCTTAAGTTCAACCTTTGCTAATTCATAGTTTTTATCTTTATAAAGTCCTACAGCAAACTGCAGATCTTCTCTTAGGTCTGCAACCAGCATAGCTGTAAAAACTAAAACTAAGCTTAGAATAATAATTTTTTTCATTAATACCTCAAGAATAATTATTTATTCAATATATCTTGTATTATTTTTTTCATTTCAGTGATATTATTCTGTTCAACATATTTTAATAGATTACTGTCCAAGTTCGTTCCCACCAAGATCTGATCTACATCCAAATCAGCAAACGCTCCTGCAATTTCCATTCTATCAGTTATTAGAATGTTACTAACTTTTACAAGACTATACAACTCCAGTAAATTTGCAATTTGAATTTCTTCAATATTAATGAAATCTTTATTGTGAATTATCTTACCGGTAAAATAAATATTAGCTGAGAATTCATGTTTAATAAGTTGAACGATCTTCTCTATCATCTTCGTAGAGATGTCATTACTGAAATCCAGAATGAAGTTTTTAAATCTGTTATTAATAAGCTGGTGCCTTGCAACCATTAACTCAGATTTCGAAATATCAATATTAAATTTATATCTCTCCCATGAAAAATCAAAAAAATCTGCAAATTTTTTGAGAAGATCTACAGGATCATTTGGTGTAGGAATAAACTGCAAGTTCGCAGGATAATTAATATCTAATATCGTTGAGTTCTTGCAATGATCTAGAACCTTGCGGATTTTCTTAACTGAATTAAAGTTGAAAATAACGGCATTGTTAAAGGGTTTTACACCAGTATTAATATTGAAGTATGTTGTTGTATCTTCCTGATGTATCCTCTTAAAAAAAGTATAATCATTATCCGGAAGTATGATTGATATTTGTTTAAAATGATCCTTCCAACTCAAAATATGCGATAATAATGTAGATGTTTTATATGAATCTTCCGGGCAAAATACTACAATTCTTTCCCCAGATGCAACAATGTTAGTGAAGCTATGTTGTTTCCACTTTAATTTGCGATTAAATATATTCATTAATGATTTCATGTTTTTCCTTATTATTTAAAAGGTACTACAACGAAAATAGTAGTTCCTTCATTTTCCTTACTGTTTACCCAGATCTTTCCCTTGTGAAGATTTGCAATTAACTTAGCTGTGGAAAGACCAAGCCCCAACCCGCTGGAATGAAATTCAATATCTCCGGAACTGTGTGAAATAATATCGGTAAGTTCATAGAATTTTTGAAATATCTTTTCATGCTCTTTTTCCGGAATGCCGATTCCATTATCATTAACATAAACTATCAAACTCTCTTTTCCGTCAATTTCTTCCTGTTGAAAAGCGGAATGCCGTGCTCCTATAGTTATCGTCCCAAAATCCTTTGTAAAGCGGATAGCATTATGAACAATGTTGAACATCATTAAATAAAAGGAATTCCAATTGATATTCACTTTTTGGAGCGTAGATTCTACTTCCAACTTGAAGATCATATTCCTTTTTGCTGAAATGCTTTCACCTTCTTCTTTCAATTCTGTTAGGAGGTCAAAAATATTGATCTTCTCCTTATGCAGTTTCTTTAACATTTGATATTTATTAAAGTTGATAATATCATTTATTGTTGTATCTAATTTCTGAGTGCTGGTAATTAATGATCTTACGATCTCTTTCTCTTTATTAGGAAGCTTCGCCTTATTTAAGAGTTTTGCATATCCATGCATAGCAACGAGTGGAGTTTTCAACTCATGAGAGACAATATTAATAAAATCTTTTTTCAGGTCATCAAGTGAACTGATTTCTTTATTTGTAAGTGTTAACAATTCATATTGCTGTGCATTCTTAATAGCTGTAGCTATCTGGGTCAGCATTAATTTCATAAAATTGGGATTTACCTGCATTTCACTTTTTTCTGAGTTAAGATTATCCAGATAAAGGAAACCATAAATATTTCCATCAACAATAAGTGGCGCGCAGTAGATAGATAAGACTTTAGTACTAAGATCAGCATAATTGCTAAAGATATTTTCTTCTTTTGCATTTGCAATATATATGGGTTGTTTAATCCTCTGAACCTCACTTAAAATGCTTTTACTAATATACACATAACTATTCAGGATGTGCTTTGAATCATCCATCGCTACTTTATAAGTATAATTTTCATATATATCCTTTTTGATGAGAAATCCACGTGTGCTGCTGGTAAAATCTAATGTAAATGCCACAATTTCCTGCTCCAATTTATCCAAGTTGAGAATAGCAAAGAATTTTCTAGTAGTATCAATTAATTTAGACATCGATTTCATATCTTTATTTAAAGTAGCAAATTCATCTATACGGATCAGAATGGAGGTTAAGTGTAATCGAAGATTGTTTACTATATCAATTTCATTTTGTTGATATGTGAGTTCACCTTTATCCGCCAGTACTAAACACCCAACTTCCGCAGTCTTGATCTTTAATGGAATAAATAGGATATGAGCTTTATTTATCTTCCTGGAGATTACCTGATTTATAGTTAGCGATTCTTGAATGTGTATTAACAGTTTATCCGAATAGAGGTATTCAATCTCTACATTGTGTTTTAAGAAAGGCTCTTTACTTTTCTCAATTTCATCTTTCAATATTATCGCATAATAATCTGGTGCGAGCAATTTTGATATTGTCTTATCGATGAAGAATTTCATTCGAGATGTATCTCTTAATTTCAAAATATCATACAATTCATCCTGCCATTTTTCTGTTGATTCAGTAAAACGAGGTTGAATTTTGATGGTTTGTAATCCAGAATAGTCTATCAAGTCAAACTTAGTTTTCCTATAATATAATTCCTTATCATGTTGTGGAAGCTTTGCAGTCGCTTCCTCAATTGATTGCTTGTATCTTTCAAAAAACAACTTGGCTTTACGTTTCTTATCCAGATAAGCATATATCTGAAGGATGAGCCCATATACTTCCGTTTCCAATAAAAAGAGCTGATTCCCTTTTAAATACCTTATCAATTTGATAAGATGACGTAATAAGATTCTTAGATTCACGTTCTCATCGAGAAGTTGAATTTTTATTTTTTTGATCTCAAGAACTGTTTCCCAATATTTGAAATTATTTTTTTCACAAAGTTCTTCAGCTATGTTACAGGTTGAAATTGCTTTTGTTGTTTCTTCCAGACCGGAATAACATTCACAAAGGCGTATACAATTAATCGTTTGAGCATAATCGCCATTGTTCTGCTTTGAGTAAGTAAATGCTTTATCAATAATTTCAAGTCCGGCTGCATAATCTGTTTTACTTATCTTCATAAAACCAAGCATTTGATAATAGAATTCATGTTCATGGCTTTCAAAGAATAAATCTTCAGATTTTTTCAACATTTGCTCTATCTTCTCATAATCGCCAATTTCGTACAGATAATAGAAAAATGTTTTTGTCAAAGGTGTAACCTTATATATTTCCCCATTTATCAGATTCGGAACATGCTCTTTAATAAACTCATAATAATAATTGAAATTCTTTATTTTACTTTTTGCTATTGCCAGATTATTAATTATAGATTTATAGAATGGTTTTGATTCCAATTCTTTAGTAGAAACGTATGCTTTATTCAAGTAACTCTCTGCAATAGTAAAATTGCCAAGTTTAATATGTGCCTCTCCCTGGTTAAGAAGAATCAGTACTCTATAACGTTTTGAATCGATCTGTTCAGAGATGATTTTTGCTTTCTTAAAGTTTTTAAAAGCTTTATTTGTATCACCTTTTGTTAAAGCAACATCTCCAATATTATTATAAACAGCAACAAGTTGACGTTTATAGCTTATTCTTTCCCAGATCTTCCTAGCAGTTTCAAAGTTTTTATCAGCTTCATCTAAAAGCCTTTCATTCCTATAAAGAACACCGAGCGCATTATGAAGCCTTCCTAACTTGATAAAATAGTTTGGATTGTTTTGAGTTTTAATATTTTGCAAATAATCCTCAATAATATTAATACCTTCATCCAAACTGCCACTAAAACCATAGTAAAGTCCTTTATGGGTAATATAACAAATTTCTTTTTCCTCAGGAAGTGGATATTTATCTAATTCTTTAATACATTCACCCATCTCCTCAATCTTATTCAAAGAAAGTAAAGTACGACACAAATTGATGAGAATTTCTATTCTCAAACTACCGGTAATAAACTTTTTCAATGCTCTTTCAAATCTCTTTTTAGAAAGTGATAATTTTTCAATTACAAAGTAGAACATACCGATGATAACATGCTTCTCAGGGATATCGGGCATTTTTAATACCATGCGTTTTAGATTTTCAGAAATTTGTTTTACTGTTGCCCATTCCGATTTCTCCATTAAGAGTTTGAGATCTAAATGCAGATCACTTTCTTTAATTTTCAATTCCGGTGAAAAATCAAGGATTATAACTTTTGCAATTTGTTCAAAAGCAATTTCATGCTTTCCTCTCCCTGTGAATAACTCTACAGAAAGTAGTAAATATTTACGAACTGCTTCATAATCATCAACGAATTTAGCATGTTCAATAACGCCATCAAGAACAGGGAAAAGTGTTATATGCTTATTATTGAAATATTTTAGAACTTTATTTGAAATAGTCTTCTTTGATCT
>JAQICU010000358.1 GCA_027858325.1 Candidatus Cloacimonadota bacterium | reverse complement strand
CATTTTCGGTATGGCACAAAAGATCATGGGGAACATGACCGAAGAAGAATTCCTAGCATATCAGCGAAATTATGACCTGATGACACAAGAGATAACTCAACCGGATTTGATAGTTTATTTAAAAGCAGATGTACTGGTTCTATTGGAAAGGATCAAAGAACGCGGTAGAAAAAGTGAAGCGAGTATCCCTAAAGAATATTTGGAACAATTAAATCAACTTTATGACCAATTTATTAATCGTCATGTTACCTGTCCGGTGCTGGTAATAGATGCAAATGTAGATAAACCAATCGATAAATATATAGAAATTACGATCACTAAAATTGCAGAAAAAATTAGATCTCTCGATCTCCGCGTAACAACTCCGGGAATCAGCAATTGGGTAGCTTTACCCGAGACCGCTGCTACTCTAAAAGCTATCGACGCAGAAGCGAAACTGGAAAAATTCTTACTTGAAAATCCGCGGCTTATTTCTGTAGCTGGAAATGTTGGCTTAGGAAAATCAACTTTAACTGCAATTATGCAGCGAAGTTTAAAGATAAATGGATTATATGAAAACCCTGAGGAAAATCCACTTTTGGAGAAATTCCTGAAGGATAAAAAAACTTATTGCTACGACCTTCAACTTCATTTTCTTCAAATGCGAAAAGAACTTCAAATTAAAGGAACCAGCGGAAAAGAGAGCTATGTATTGGATAGATCATTACCGGAAGATCTACTTGTTTTCTGCTATCAATTTCATAAAGATGGATTTTTGGATCGTGATGAACTTGATCTTCTAACAGTAAAATTCAAATCAGTTTGCAATGAGATTTCCTCTCCGGATCTTCTTATCGTATTAAAAGGCAGAACCGATCTTGCCTGGAGCAGAATCCAGCAGCGCGGAAGAGAAATGGAGATGGAAGGGGGCTGGAACAGAAGCGATATTGATGCATTGAATGGATGGTATAGAACTTATGCTAATGATGTTTGCCGGTTTGGTTATCATAAAGGTAAAGTAATTGAGATAAATGTTGAGAAGATCAATTTCACAAATCGCATTCATGTAGGCTATATTTTTGAGATAATCTACAATGCTCTTACATAAGGTTCTGCAAAATGAGAGATCGTCATTGCGAGTAATCTTACGAAGAAATTCTATCGCGGCAATCTCGAACATTTAATTATTTAAGACGAATGAGATTGCTTTATTGGTTTCAGCAAGAAGAAAACTCATAATGACAATCTTTTTAAATTAAGGAGACAAATATGAAAAAAACAATAATAATTCTTATCGTTTTAACTTTAACTTGCTTGGGGTTTACTGATGATATAGGTTTAAT
Organism: Candidatus Cloacimonadota bacterium; assembly: GCA_027858325.1. GTDB lineage: Bacteria > Cloacimonadota > Cloacimonadia > Cloacimonadales > TCS61 > Tenebribacter. Next base: position 14,552 of record JAQICU010000358.1, on the reverse strand, counting down.
GCGTAAATCTCTAATTATGTCAACTCTCTGGCAAACTACATCAGCAGAATATCGTGCTCTTGCTTATCAGGCTTATAATATTGCCAGATTACGTTTGGATGAAGATCTAAGAATCACGCGGACACAAAAGAGAGCAATAATTGTAGATGCAGATGAAACTGTAATAGATAATTCGGCTTTCCAGATCAAAGCGATCGTTGATGGTGCACAATATAGCAGAGACTTTGATAATTGGGTAAAAAGCGCTGAAGCAAAAGCAATACCGGGAGCTTTAGATTTCCTTAATTATGCATTTGATAATGGTTGTGAAATTTATTACATTTCCAATAGAAAATTGCGTCATATGGAAGGAACGTTAAATAATCTTAAAGCATTAGGCTACCCTCAATCCGAGGAATCTCACATTCTTCTAAATGATGATACATCCAATAAAGGCATCAGAAGAGATCAAGTTGCTGAAGATCATTTTATTGTTATGCTTATTGGAGATAATTTAATTGATTTCGAGGATGTTTTCCGCATGAAAAACATTGAGGAAAGATTTTCATCCGTAGAAGATTTTAAAGATGAGTTCGGTAAGAAATTTATCATTCTTCCAAACCCAATGTATGGTGAATGGGAAAAAACTCTTTACGGTGGGCCACGACAAATTCCGGAGAAAACAAAAAAAAAAAAATTGTGGGAACATTTAAACAATAATAAATAATAGAATAAGTAATTATAATTTTCATAGGTAGTTAAATATAAAAAAAATGATATAATTCAAAGTTAATAAAATAAGATACTGTCAAATTATACATATAAATGAAAGAATATTAATTTTCAACTTGACATTTCACAAGCACTAACCAACTTTTTCGCAGAGTCGTATTAATTATAACAAGGAGGATGTTATGAAGAAAATCGTATTGTTCGTTATTCTTACAGTTTTGTTGATACTGCCATTGTATGCGCAAGTTGGAAAAATTGCCGGGCGGGTTACTATCGAGGACAGTGGACAGCCACTTGCTAATGCAGCAGTGATATTAGTTGGTGCGGAACAGGGTACCTACACAAAAGACAATGGTACTTTTACATTATCAGATGTTCCTGTTGGTATGGTTGAAGTTCAGGTTCGCTACATGGGTTACGGAACTAAGACTTTGGAAGTTGATGTAATGGAAAATGAAACAGCAATTGTTAATGTTAAACTTGCTGTTGTATCAATTAGTATCGAGGGGATAAATGTCGTTTCAGATCGTGCAAATATCGAAACTCCTATCGCATTTACAAATGTTGAAAAAGCAGAGATTACATCGTCCCTCGGTTCACGTGATATCCCGCTTGTTCTAACAAACACTCCAAGTGTTTATTCCACCGGTCAAGGTGGTGGTTCAGGTGATGCTCGTTTAAATATCCGTGGTTTTGATCAAGCAAATGTTGCAGTGATGATCAACGGTGTTCCAATCAATGATATGGAAAATGGCTGGGTTTATTGGTCAAACTGGGATGGTTTGGGTGATGCCACATCCTCAATCCAGGTTCAAAGAGGATTAAGTGCAGTTAATCTTGCAGTTCCTTCTATTGGCGGAACTATGAATATGATTACCGATGCAACTCAAATGAAAGAAGGGGTTTTATTCAAACAAGAATATGGTTCCGGCGGATTTCAAAAGAACACTCTTGTAGCAAATTCTGGTTTAATTGATAACAAATATGCTCTTAGCTTTAATGTTACCCGTAAGACCGGCGATGGTGTAATTGATGGAACATGGACAGATGCCTGGTCTTACTATCTAGCTACTAGCTATAATATCAATGAAAACAATCGTCTTGAATTCTATGCTGCCGGTGCTCCGCAAAGACATGGACAGATGCGGTATATGCAGAATATGGCTGCATTCAGCCATGAATATGCCGAAGATAATTCAGATGTGCCCGACAGTGTAATGGCGGACTACTTATCTGATTTCGGAGAATCTGAAGCTGGAATATACTACAATGAAAACTGGAATGCTGTAAATCCGACCTATGATGGAAAACAATGGTGGGATGGAGAAGTTCATAATAGATATTCACCAACTTTCATAAATGAAAGCGAAAACTACTATCATAAACCACAAATTAACTTAAACTGGTTTACAAAATTAAATGAGAAATTGGATGTTTATTCTATTATTTATTACTCAGGCGGTAAAGGCGGTGGGACTGGTACTTATGGTAGCTTGAATTGGGATTATTCTGGACCATCCAGAGTAATCGACTGGAATTCAACAATTGCAGAAAATGATACATTAAGTACAGGTTCATCCGGTATTCTTCGTAATAGTGTAAATACTCAATGGACTATCGGAGCAATATCCAAAGCATACTATCAAATTTCCGAAACAGTTAAATCGTCAATTGGAATTGATTGGAGAACTGCTGAAATTGAACACTACAGAGAAGTACGTGATTTGTTAGGTGGAGATTATTTTAGGTTTGATGGCAATGACTTTGATACCACAGAAGAAGATTATCAGAAAGGTCTCGGTGACAAAATTGATTACTGTAATACTAATACAGTAGGTTGGTTTGGTGGATATGCTCAAGGTGAATATTCAAATGATAAACTGACCGCTACACTTATGGGTGGACTTTCTTCCGTTAAATATTCCTATACAGACCACTTTGTTGATGATGGAACTGGTGAGGAATTATTCTCAGAAACAGATTGGATTCTCGGTTACCAGGCTAAAGGTGGAGCAAGTTTCCGAGTAACAGATGCAGTTGGATTCTATGGAAATGCCGGCTATGTAAATAAATGCCCCATATTTGATGAAGTAATTAATGATTGGACCGGAGAATTAGTTGGAGATCCAAAAAATGAGAAATTTACTTCTATTGAAACTGGAGTTAATTTTGTTGGTATGGATGGATTGTTGAATGTTAAAGGTGGTTTTTACTTCACGAATTGGGACGATCAATCAAAAAGCTTCTCTGTATATGACGAAGAAATCGATGATGATATCAAGATATTTGTAAGTGGTATTGATGCAAGACACATGGGTGTTGAAATTGAAGCTCATTCACAACCATTGTCATTTGCAAAATTTGATATTTCTTTATCAAAAGGTGATTGGAAATACTTAAACGATTTATTAGATGTTAGATATGAAGCTGCTCCTGGTGATGAAGATACTCTTGATATTTATGTAAAAGACCTGAAAGTTGGTGATGCTCCTCAAACACAACTTGCTTTTGGAACAACACTATTTCCTATTGAGGGGTTGAGTGCTAATGTATCTTATAAATATTTCACTGATTTCTATGCAACATTTGATCCATTCAGCCGTCAAGATCCAGATGACACAGAAGAAAGTTGGGAAATACCAGCATACGGTGTTGTAGATCTTCATTTGATTTATAAACTTCCTACAATAGTTAATGGAATTCAAATGGAAGCCTATGCTCATTTATTCAATTTGTTGGATGACACATATGTTCAAGATGCAGTTGATAATAGCTCATACAATGCTTGGGCACAATGGGGCTCAGGTCCATATTATCCTCATTCCGGTAGTTCTGCAGAAGTTTACTTTGGTTTACCAAGAACATTTAATGCAGGAATAGCTATTAATTTCTAATTAGATATACATCATTGTTACTTTGGGGAAGCCTTTATTGGCTTCCCCTTTTTTTATACCTTGAAAGCGTTTCTCTTAGAACTCTCTTCCTGCTTAACACTTTTAAGGTATGTTTGAAAATGGCAGATTTCTTTCAATGACTATAGTTTTACCCACCCTGGATGAGTTAAAAATTGGAGAGTGTCTGAAAGAAACTCTTACAGGGTGCTGAACCATTTTGTTTTTTGGATCTTTTCGATCTAATTCCTGCGATGAATCTTTTGTGTCGAAATTGAAAAATTGTGGACTCCTCGTTACGAGAAGTCCAACGAACAAATATCATCTTTTATTTGAATAATTATCGGCTAGTTCTCAAATCCTTTTTTGGGAATGGTAATAAAATTCGCTTTTTTTCAATCTAATCTTTTATTTGACTAATTACTAAACAATTAAATTTATTCTCTGGTATGAATTATGCATTTATAATAAATGGATGAAATAAAAAAATTATGGAGGAAAAATGTTGAAAAATTTAATTTTAGTCTTATTGCTTGTGTTTTCAATACTATTAATTGCAGACACATATGATCTGCGTGATGTTAACGGAGTGAATTATGTTCCCGGTGTTAGGAATCAGGGTCCTTATGGAACTTGCTGGACGTTTGGTGCCTATGCATCCATGGAAGGAAACATGATGATAACAGGTGCCTGGACTGCAGCGGGTGAAACCGGAGAACCTAATCTCGCAGAAGCACACCTTGATTGGTGGAATGGATTTAATCAACACAACAACGATGATACAACTCCTCCCACAGGTGGCGGTCTTGAAGTTCATATGGGTGGAGATTATCGTGTTACAACTGCTTATCTTTCACGCGTTGAAGGCGCAATACGCGAAACGGATGCACCTTACACCAATGTTGCCTCACCTCCTGCTAGATGGTTATCAAGTTATCACTATTTTTATCCTAGAGATGTGGAATGGTATAAACTGGAAGATGATCTTTCGAACATAGATGTTATCAAACAGGCGATCATTGATTATGGAATTATGGGAACCTGCATGGCTTATGATGGTTCATTTATTTCAAATTACAATCATTATCAGCCACCAACTAGCCCCATGGATCCCAATCATGCAGTCTCAATTATTGGCTGGGATGATGATCATGCAACTCAAGCACCATTACCCGGAGCCTGGCTAGCAAGAAACAGCTGGGGTTCAAGTTGGGGTTTAAGCGGTTATTTTTGGATTTCCTATTATGATAAACATTCTTGCCGTAATATTGAGATGGGAGCAATTTCCTTTCAAAATGTGGAACCAATGGCGTACGATAATGTTTATTATCACGACTATCATGGTTGGAGAGATACTTTAACTGTTGCCACAGAAGCATTCAATGCTTTTGAAGCCACCGGAACTCAAGTTATAGAGGCTGTGAGTTTCTTTGCTGCTGTAGATAACGTGGACTATATTATTAGAATTTATGATGATTTTGACGGAACTAACCTTACAAATGAACTATCTATTGTTTCCGGTGCTTATGATCATGCCGGTCTTCATACTGTAGATCTGACTACAAGTATACCGGTAACAGAGGGAGATGACTTTTATGTTTATTTATCTCTTTCAGCTGGAGGTCATCCTTACGATAGAACTTCTGATGTTCCAGTACTGCTTGGTGCATCCTATCGTACGATAGTAGAATCTTCTTCCAATCCTGAAGAAAGCTATTACAAAAGTGGAACCGACTGGCTCGATTTTTATGATTATAATGATCCATCCGGTTTTCAAAACACAGGAAATTTCTGCATAAAAGCTTTGTCTGTAGATGGTTCAGGCGGTACAAATCCACCTCAGAATCTAGGATTTGAAATAATAAACTATAATAGTGTTGAACTTACCTGGGATGTTGGGAGTACAGGTGCTTTGGGCTATAAAGTATATAAAGATGGTAGTCTTCTCGCTGAAATAGAACCAGCAACAGACTATATTGATGAAGATATTGATGGAGGGACATATTCATATTATGTAACAGCAGTTTACAATGAAGGTGAATCTGATCCATCTAATACCGTTACTGTTGAACTGGTTCTTCCTGTACCAACCGGTCTTGAAGCGGTATCATTGGAATCCAACATATTGCTAACCTGGGATGCTTTAGCATACAGTAGAGATTTTTTAGAATTTCTAATTTACAGAGATGGTGAATATCTCGATAGTACGGTTCAGCTTTCATATGCTGATTTGGGAGTTCCTGCTGGAGTATATTCCTATTATATTACTGCTTTGTATAGTGGGGACTGGGAATCTGAACCAAGTAATATAGCTGAAGTTGATCATACAGATGCAACTGGAATTCAAGTTCCACTAGTTAATTCATTGAAGGGTAATTATCCAAATCCATTCAATCCTGAAACTACAATTTCTTTTTCCGTTGCACAAACATCTTCATTGGTAAATCTTGAAATCTACAATTTAAAAGGTCAGAGAATAAGAACTCTGGTTAATGAAACATTACCTACAGGAAACCATTCTGTTGTTTGGGATGGAACAGATGAAAACGAAAAATCTGTTGCTTCCGGAGTTTACTTATACAAAATGAAAATGGAAAATTACGTTTCGACTAAAAAGATGATCCTAATGAAATAGGCATTGATCCCGGTAGTTTTGGCAGCGGAAGCTGCCGTTGTTATTGCCTTACGAAGCAGAAGCTTTGAAGGGAGAAAGAGATTGACTTTAACAAATTGATAAGCCATTCAGGGTGCATGAAAACATGCACCCTGAATGTTATAGTATTATGAATGAAGAGGAATTATGAAAATTGTATCTTGGAATATTGCAAATTACGATGATCATCCCAAATGGATTACTAGGAAGAATTTAATCGTAGACGAAATAATAAAAGCAGATCCTGGCATAATAGCGTTGCAGGAAGTACGCTTTAATAAAGATCACCCAAGCACAAAAGCAACTTATATGAATACCGCTGAACAGATTTTGACACAACTTCAAAGCAGGAATAAATTTATGGTGGCAAAAATTTTAATCCAGCCCGCAATGCATTTTAAGATAAATGGTTTTTGGGAAGGTCTCTCCATTATTTCTAAAAATGATATCATTGAGACAGGAGCGATATTTCATTCTCATATTCATAATTCTGTTGACATCAACCAACGACTTACGCACTATACTGTTGCGGTTTCAGATAGTTTTGTTTTCTTCCTTTTCAATACTCATTTCTCAAATGAGGAGACGAATTTAAGATCGAATATTGGCGAGATGATGAGCTATACTGAACGGTTTTCCGAATATCCTTTAGTTCTATTGGGTGATATGAACGCAACTCCGCAAAATGAGAATATTCACAAACTTACAATGCAGGGATTTATTGATATTTGGAATAAACTTAACCCTGATATTGATGGTTTTACTTATCCCAGCTCTGCTCCTGCAAAACGGATAGATCACTGTTGGGCAAATGAATCTTTTGCAGATAAAATTAAAAGCATAAAACTAATCGGAAATAAGCCAAATAAAGATGGAATTTATCCATCCGATCATTTGGGTTTGATAATAGAAGTATAGAGGATTGATCAAGAAAAAATTATTGGTTATATTATTGCATTTTTCATTAGCAATTTTGAATGCAAACGAGCTGACAATCGCAGAAAAAATTGAAAAATATTCTGGGGAAAATACAATTGAATTATCACAATTATTGAAAACTAAAGAGGGAGACACACTAAGTTATTTGAATTTTTTGTTAGAAAATTGCAGCAATAACGATCTGGCAGTTCTCACTGAAGATTATCTGATGACGAATATAGAATTCGCGATCAAGGCAAAAGAGTTCAAATATGCGAATTATTCCGAAGATATTTTCAAACATTTTGTTCTTCCGCATCGTGTTTCTCAAGAACCACTGGAAGATTGGCGTGAAAAATTCTATACTGAACTTAAACCGCTCGTAGAAGAAGTCGAAGATATCGAGGAAGCTGCGATTTTAGTGAATTTATGGGCTTTGGAACAAATGACGTTCAAACAAACCAGCGGCAGAGATCAAGCACCTCTCACAACTATAAAAAGAGGTATCGGACGCTGTGAAGAGATGATGATAATTTATATTGCTGCTGCTCGAAGTGTGGGGATTCCTACCCGCACAGCAAGTGTTCCTTTTTGGAATTTTACAAATAATAACCATGCCTGGGTAGAGATCTGGACTCCGGATGGTTGGAAATATACCGGTGGAGCCGAACCGGCTAATATGCTGAATAAAGCTTGGTTCACAAAAACTTCACAACGAGCAACATTGATAACTTCGAGAGCTTTTGGAAATTATGAGAGCAAAAATACGATAAAACAAGAAGACAATGTTACTACAATCAGCTCGATAGAATATTATACCGATTTTGAATATGTTCAGATCAAAATTAAAGATACGAATGATAAACTTGTAACGGATGCCACCGTAGTTCTTTATGCAGCTACTTACGGAGGATTATTCCCTATAACTGAACTGAAAACAGATGAGAAAGGTTTGGTGAATATTCCACTCGGTAAAGGAACTGTCTTTGTTACTGCTTTCAAAGATGATAAACTCGGATATTCCATTTTGAATACGATGGAAAATAATTCTTTAGAAATTGCATTATCAGAAGATAAAAATTTTGATGAACAGTTCACTTTCCTTTTCCCTCTTCCTTTCGATAATTCTGATAAAGCAGAGCAAAAACAATTTCTCGGCGACAAATATAAATTGATGAGAGAAAATGCTGATCTTAAAAGAAAGGACAGGCTTAACAATCAGAAAAACAGCATCGAGTTAGCGGAATATTATGATCTGTCAAAAAATTTAGAAAAGCAGGACAGTACTTTTTTTGAAAACAGGAAAGAATTTCTGAAAAAGTGTGACGATATAGCCGGTAATTTAAAACAATATCTATATTTATTAGAAAAAACCAGCGATCCGCTAAGAAGAAAAATTATTGTGAATATGATAGAAAAGTGGGACATCAAAGAACTCTGTGAAATTCCAGATTCGACCGCAATCCAAACGGTTGTGGATATTTTTATCAAAGCTAAAAATAACTTTCCAAATATTCCGGATTCCATTTTTGTGGAAAATGTAATCGGTTTCACCCGGCGCAGTGCAACTCCTCCGCAAAATGGTTGGCAAAAAGATTTCTATCCCAAAATCGAAAAACTCATATGCAAAAATTCTGCCAAAACAGTGAAACGAGTTATCAAATGGGTCGATAAAAATATCACGGTCGATGAAGATTTTGTGTGGACATATTTTTCTGGAAGCATCAATCCAAACGATATTCTAAATATGAAGATCGTTCCCGAATTTTATCGTACAAAGCTGATCAATTCCACTTTGAAGCTGCTTGGTGTTCCCATTCAATGGAAAGGAAGATTAGAATTTTTTGATGGAAAAGAGTTTGTAGCGGTGGAAGAGAAAAAGAAAAAAGAAGAGCAGGATGAAAAGAAATTTATTACTATCTCCATTTTCGTTGATGGAGAAAAAGTAAAAGCCGATTCTTATGAAAATTTCCTGATTGCAAAATTAAGCGAAGAAGGAACGATTTCCAACACCTATTTTGATGGCGAAAATGATTCACTCGATTATAAAGCAGATTATCGTTATAAAGATGGTGACAATATTTATATCGAATCATTCGTGCGAAATGGAAATGGTGATGCGAACATTATTATCAGATCGATCGCTGGATTAGACTCGGTGAGGATTGAATTGAACACGCCGAAAGAATATCTTGATAATTCTGATAAATGGAGTGATAAAACTAAACAAAATATGATCAAGATTATTAAAGAAGGCGATTCGCTTGGTTTCAAACTTCTTTTTGTGCGGGGAGAAATTCCCTCCGAACCGGAAGAAAGAATGCGCGAGCAGCTTTCTGTAAAAACGGAGGAATTCCAAAAAAGTAATGTTGATCTTATTTTATATTCAGAGATTAGAGCGATCGCTGACCTAGATGATCTGAGAGGAAAATTCAAGATTATTAAGGGAGATAAGATTATTTCTGAAGATATTGAAAACTATCCGGTTATTTTCCTTTTGAATAAAGAAAATGAAATCATCTTTTCATCCGTTGGTTATAATATGGGAATTGCAGATCTGCTTTTGAAGAAGGTGAAATAGGAGATATTGTAACGAACGATTATTGTTGGCTTTGCGAAGCAAAACGACAGCGGTAAACAAATAAAAACTTTCGGAAGATTGTGGGCTTTCTACATTTCTCGACCTTCTGAAGGTTGAAAAAATGAATAAGACTGAGGAAGACAAAACAAGAGAAAATTAAAAAGGATAAATTATGCTCTTAGCTTTCAACACTATAATCACAGAGAACTAAGGAGATTATTCAATGCACAGTTATATCAAGCCTTTAGTAAAATCATTCAAAGCAAATGCTAACCCTGCCAACGCCGAACCAATGGCAAAATATATGAAGAACCTTTTTCCATATTTGGGAATAAAAACACCGAAACGAAAAGAGCTTTTCAAAGATTTCATAAAAGAAAATGGTCTACCCAAAATAACGGAATTGAAACAGATCACTTTGGATCTATGGGATCTTCCTGAACGGGAATTTCAATATGTTGCAATGGGTATCTTGCGAAAATTCACCAAAAAGTGGGATGAAGATTTCATCGAACTTTTCGAGCAGCTTATTGTCACAAAATCGTGGTGGGACAGTGTAGATGGAATTGCTTCCTGGCTGGTGGGAGAACACTTAAAAAGATTCCCTCATCTGCGTGATAAATACATCGATAAATGGATGAAAAGTGGAAATATGTGGCTGCAGCGAACCTGTCTTTTATTTCAACTTAGTTATAAAGAGAACACAGATGAAATGCTGATGGGAAGTATCATTATGTCTCTGAACGGCAGTAAAGAATTTTTCATCAATAAAGCTATCGGCTGGATCTTGCGTGAATACTCTAAAACAGATGCACAGTTTGTAATAAACTTTGTAGAAAACAATGAACTTGCAAATCTCAGTAAAAGAGAAGCTTTGAAGTGGCTTAAGAATCAGGGGAAGGTTTAGCAACGAACAAAAACGAACAAAATAAAGCTCACAGATTCACATGGATGAACACGGATTGAAATCCGTCATTATGAGGTGTCTTGTAGCTTTATCTGCGAAGAATCTCTGCAACTTATCCCAAAACCTTTTAAAGCTTAGGACAAGTCTGCACATCTCACCAAATCCCAACGGGATTTAATTACTTCTTCAATGGTCATTCCTTGTTCGATGTTGGGTATTCAAAAGCCGTATTCTCGTTTCACACTTTGTTGCGAACAAGTCTGTTGCCATCATAACCTATTCTTCTTCCACTTTCCCTGTTTGAATTTCCAGGTGGAAGGAATAGCGCGAGTGAGTGAACTTACTGCAATTCCGATGGCAATTCCAGCAAAACCAAGATTCAGTGTGATTGCCATTATATAACCGCAAACTATTACCACCACCAGGTCGGAAATGCTGGAATAAATGAAAGGTGAAATTGGATTTCCACCTCCGCGCAAAGCTCCACCCATGGCAAAAGCAAATGCCATCACCGGTTCACTGATCGCAATGATCATAAAGAAAGTTTTTCCCATTTGGATCGCCTCAACATCATCTGTGAAAAAACTCATGATCGCTTCCGGGAAAATGAAGAAAATAATAGCGACAAAAGTCATGATCCCGGTTGCCATACCGGCAGCCAGCCAACCGCTTTTTTCAGCTTGTTCCGGTTTTTGCGCTCCCATATTCTGTCCCACCCTGCTCATAGCGGCATTCATAAAAGCCAAACCAATAAAACTGGAGATCATGCGCACCTGCATTGCCACACTGTAGGCAGAGATCGCCCGGGTGGAATCGGGAAGTAAAGTGATGATCCTGAAAATAAATAGACGTGAAAAATTCCTTACAATTCCCTGCATAGATCTGGGTCCACCCAGAAAGAGGATTTTCTTGAGAAGTGGGAAATCAAAAGTAAGAGCATCTTTTAGTTTGATCTGGATTGGAAAACGTTTTGAGAATAAAATCCATATTCCAATAAATGAGCCGATGAAACGGGAAAGTACCGTTCCCAAAGCTGCACCTTTTACACCAAGAGCCGGGATCGGGCCAACACCGAAAATGAAAATGTAATTAAAACCAATGTTAAGTGTATTGGTGATCAAAAGCAGATTCAAAGAGACTTTGGTTTTTCCCACACCCAGCAAAATGCCGGTGATCACGAAATTGAACATGGAAAAAATGCTGCCCAGAAACAATATACGCAAATAGGAAAAACCCAGACTTACAACTTGAGATTCCGCGCCCAGCAGAATAAGAATTAATTTGGAAAAAAGCAAACCCAGCGGCATGATGACCAGTAGTGCTGCCAAAATCATAAAGGTGACAGAACGTCCGGCAGTGCGGCTTACTTTCGCTTTATCTTTGGCACCGTAAGCATGTGCGACCAGAACCGAAGCTCCACCGCTGATTGCAATCATCAGGATCATGATGAACATCATTACCTGGCGGCTCATGCCCACCGCTGCGATCGACTCGATTCCTAAAACACCCACCATTTTAAAGTCGGCAATACCGACAGTAACCTGCAGAATATTGGTTAAAATTATCGGCCAGGCGATCTTCCAAACCTGTTTGAATTCTTCCGCGTGGAATTGAGGATGATTAGTGATTAGATGTTTCATCGAGTTATTTGACCTTTCCAAAAAGTTTTATTCAAATTTAATCATCCTCCCCAAACAGGAAGAAAAAAACAGAATAGAAAGTCAAATAAAATAGTACCGATACCTTAACTCTAGCGGTGAATTACAAATAATATATGCTGGTATTTGTGACGAGATTAGCAATATTTAATCTAACGCTTTTCTCGAAACTCTCATCATTAAAGAACTTTCTATATTTATATCAACTGCTTAAGGCTTTAGGTTCTTTTACACATCGATATGTGCGTAAGGATAGGACAACTGGCGATTCTGAAACGACAAAATGTTGGGTTTCAAAATTATGCCTTCTTCAATATTGATGGCTTGTCGGATTGTCTCATTTTTCTTCCAGCTTTCAGGTCCGGCAACCACAGTTGGCAAATGAACGATTAATGCAGCAGAAATAGATCGAGAGGCACTTTCCCATAGGTAGCTGGGTGTATGATCTACAGCGTAGTAATCGACACTTCCAACTTTGAAAATGGGATTTTTGAAGGTAGTTGGTTTGGCAAAATAAAATCCCATACCTTCGTCGCAACTTACGTCAACGATCAGGCAGCCCGGTTTAAGACTGGATTTTTCCTCTTCAGTAATGAAAAGAAGGGGATGATCAGGATCTTGAAATGTGCCATTTATGATAATGTCTGATTGGCTGATCAGATCAGTTACCGGTTGCTCGGTTCCATCGTGTTCTATCACCAGCATACGCGCTTCGTTTTTTTTACCCTCTCGCATAGTTACGTAGTGACAATCAAGTACTTCTTCACGTACTTCATGGTCGGGACGTTGAATGCAGATCGTGATATCTCTGAATCCACGTGCCTTGAGGGCGTATATGGCACCTCGGCTAACCGCTCCAAAACTGAAAATGATAGTTTTGCGTTGATTACCATAATGTCCATCGATGCCTTTCAGTTGTAAAGCATGGATTACAGCACAGTAACCGGCCATTTCATTATTCTTATAATAAGTGTGACGGCCAATCTGCCCATCTGGTCCCCAAACAAACATATCTTCAAAGGCAATGAGGGTTTGCTTGCGGTCGATGGCTATTTGAGTGATAGATTCCTGCTGAACGCAATGCGGGTAACCCCAAAGGATTCCACCTTCTCGAAGTTCTTGTAAATCAGCCGGAACAGGTTTGGCAAGTACAACATTTCCAATGTTGGCTAGTAGTTCGTGACGTGAAGCAATGCCGCCTGTCTGAACAGCAATTTCCGAATCGGTAATTCCGAATGGTTTTCCATAACCTTCTTCAAATATGAGTTTACGGCGGATTTTTAATGGTAATCGGTTTAAATGTTCCGGGTGGATTGGAACGCGTTGCTCATCTTCTTTTTTTGAAGTCCCGATGATTCCAAATGTTAATTTACTCATATTATTTCCTTTCTTTGAGAGATATCAGGTTCGCGAGTTTTTAAAAGCATTGCCCAATGTGATAATTTCACGGAACCATTTTCTCAATTGTGCGAAATACAGGCTGATTCAAATCTTTGGAATTCACCGCGTTGAAAGCAAAAACCTATTTGCATATTCTAATGCCATCCAGCCTAACATGTATCATACTGCACTTATAAACAGAAGTTGTCTAAAAAAAGGAGTTAATATAATTTTTTGAATTCTTCGAAACGTAATTAATTTAAAAACAACAAATTAAGTAAATATTTCATCCACTCTTTGTCAATTCATTTATTGAAACGTAAAAATTACGGAACGTTATAGTTAACGAATAATCGATAATTGAACTTATCAAAATCATTTTCCAAAATTTAAAAATCTGAAATTGTAAATCTGAGATCAGCTCTTGCATAATGAATAGAAAGTCAAACAAATAATAGGTTAACAATTTAAAAATTATCCTTCTTTCATTCACTTTCCTTGACGCTGATTGCTAAATGCAAATCATCACACCAAAGGATATCATTGAGGAGCGCAAGATGAAAAATCCAGTCTTAAATTGTGGAAGCCTATAGAGTTGCTTTGTTTACGATTGTAAAAGATAATGCTCACAACAATTAAAGAAAACTTTCATAAATATCAATTTCCTAATAACAAGTTTGTTTAATAACGATTTCGTTTTACACCAAAAACGTTATTTAATAAAATAGTTTATTGACAATTATTATACAAAATATTGTTTTGTCTCAAGTTCACTAAAGGGGAAATTATGGAGAAATTAAGAAAAGTTAATATCAATCCAGGTGCTGAAGTTTCAGGTGATGAATTATTTAAA
>JAQICU010000355.1 GCA_027858325.1 Candidatus Cloacimonadota bacterium | reverse complement strand
CTCATGGTCACCCACTCAGTTTTTCAGGCATGCTATACAATATTATCCCATATGGTGTGAATCCAGAAACTGAACAATTTGATTATAATGAAATTAGAAAACTTGCACTTGAACATAAGCCAAAAATGATACTTACTGGAGCCAGTGCATATCCTCGTAAAATCGATTTTAAAAAATTCCGAGAGATAGCTGATGAAGTTGGTGCAAAATTATTTGTAGACATGGCACACATTGCCGGACTTGTGGCTACTGGAAATCATCAGAATCCTGTTCCCTATGCAGATATCGTAACGACCACAACTCATAAAACTTTGCGTGGTCCTCGCGGCGGTATGATCCTCTGTAAAGAAGAATATGCTAAGGAAGTTGATAAACAGGTTTTCCCGGGAATCCAGGGTGGACCGCTTGAACATGTAATCGCAGCAAAAGCTGCAGCATTCCGGGAAGCACTTCAAGATGACTTTAAAGAATATCAAGATCAAGTTGTTAAGAATGCCAACGCCCTAGCAAAGGCTTTAGAAGATAAGGGACTTCGTTTAGTTTCTGGTGGAACGGATACTCATCTCATGCTTATCGATCTGGGTGATAAAGATAGTGGAAAACCAAGCGGGAAAAAAATGGAAAGTGCTCTTGATAAAGCTGGTATTACTGCTAATAAGAATACTGTTCCTTTCGATACTAGACCTCCATTTGTAGCATCGGGTATTCGTCTGGGAACTCCAGCCATTACAACAAGGGGTATGAAAGAGCAGGATATGGAACAAATTGCAGAATTCATTTCTCAAGTTTTCTCTAATCATTATGACGAAGATAAACTAACTCAAATCAAAGAGAACGTTCGTGTTTTTTGCTCCAAATTTCCTCTTTATCCCGAACTTCTTAATGAAGATTAATTACTAATTCTGTTATTTTCTGCCCTGTTCAGAAATGAGTAGGGCTTTTGTATTCGAAAAAGATTACAGAAATTAATATTAATAACTTTGAGACTACATTATTTTCCAAATAGGCACTTGCTAAATTGATATTCAATTGTACTACTAATTTAAAAAATAATAATTGGTTGACACCATTATTTTATCACATAAACATTAATTTATGGATTATTATGTCCTTAGTTATATAAAATATTTTTATTAAGTAGGAGAGAACATGAATATTGAATTTCATTATTACCTGACAAAGTATTTGGCATTAGAAGCAGGTTTTGATAATAGCGAAGCTGAAATTATTGCCTATTCATCACAGTATGTAGATGATAATTCAACCCAATATAAAATTGAACTTCCGGATGGTTCTGAATACGAAAATTACATGACCCAAACTAAGAATATTACTCGACCCAGGAAACAATTAATGCGAATATATTTGCTATTCCATTTCATGCCGGGTAATCCAACAAGCCCCAAAACCAGAAGGAAAGACGGCAAAATGCATCTTCTTAATACTACATCCTCCAGCACACACGCTCAAGAAATATTCTATGATGCAACAAAAAATGAAAACTTGTACTCACTTGGTATTGCTACACACATGCTTGCCGATACAATTTCTCATCAGAATTTTATTGGGAATTTCGATGAGATGAATGCCATGAAAGGAGTATGGGAAACCCTTTCTCCAAATATTGGACATGCAGATGCTGGATATAAACCCGATATCCCAAACCTGGTCTGGCATGATCCACGCCTTATAGAAGAGAACGCTACAATTGATAATACTGAACGCGTTTTAATGGCAGCTAATAAACTTTATAAGAACTTCCTCATGTTTACAGCAAGCCCAACTAATTGGACAATCGTCAAATCAAATATCACCAAAATCCTAAAAGATAAAATTGATGAAAGACATTTGTTATCATATAAAAAACAAATGAAAGTGAGGATAGAAAAATATCGAGAACTCATCTCTGATCATGGAACAAAAGCGGATTATGATCCAAATAGATGGTTCTGTGAAACCATCACAGAAGATATTAATTTTCTTGATGATAAAAAAGTTAAATTCGATCCTATAAAAGATAAACTTTCTTTTAGCGAAAATTATAAACAAACAAATTGGTATAGATTCCAGGAAGCTGCTAAGAATTATCAGAAAAGAGCAGCTGATAAAATGGAACCTATATTCTCTCAAATAGAAATAAAAGAATGGTAATGAATTTCAGGAGGAAAAGGTGAAAAATTTATTTGTGGTTTTCTTATTTATGAACACGTTACTTTCAGCTCAAAACGTATGGCTTAATGAATTACATTATGACAATGTAAGTACTGATGAAGGTGAATTTGTTGAGATTGTTTTGCAAGAAATCCCTGGAAATGTATTATCCGATTATACTGTAACCTTTTATAATGGTAACAATGGATTAGCATACGATTCTAAAACGTTAGATCAATTTACAGTCGGTATTAGTGTTGATGATTTTGTGATTCTTTATTATTATAAAGAAGGTATCCAAAATGGGGCTCCGGATGGTATTGCAATAGATTATCAAGGGACATTAATTCCAGACCAATTTTTGAGTTATGAAGGTACTTTTGAAGCCTTAGACGGATCGGCAAATGGTGTTACTTCGACGGATATTGGTGTTGAGGAAGGAAGTTCTACTGCAATTGGAGAATCACTACAACTACTTGGAACAGGTGCTGTTTACAGTGATTTCGTATGGCAGGAACCCGCACCAGAAACTCCCGGAGAATTGAATAATAGTCAAACTTTCGGGGGAACTCCTGAACCCACGATCATAGTTGTCAGTCCAAACGGTGGAGAACAATGGGAACAAGGATCTATTCATCCAATAACCTGGACATCTATGAATTTTACCGGAAATATAAAGATAGAACTAGAAATGGTTAATCGGGAAAGAGAAGTCTTAGTTGCTTCTACTGAAGATGACGGAAGCTGGGAATGGAATATACCAATTGATCAAATAATTGATGATTGGTATGCAATTATCATTTCAGATGCCGAGGATGGAGATCCATGGGATGACAGTAATGCCGCTTTCTCTATAATTGAGCCAATTCCAGTCACTCCCTACACCATTTATGATATCCAATATTCCTCAACCGGTCCATCTCCACATGAAGGTGAGCTGGTAGAAACTTCAGGAGTTGTTACTGCTAAATTTGAAAATTATTTTTTCATTCAAGATGGAATAGGTGCTTGGAACGGAATTACTGTCTACCCCTTGCAAGAAGTAGAAGTAGGTGACGAAATAACAATTTCCGGAACTGTTTTGGAATACAATGACAAAACAGAAATAACCGACATAATTAATATGACAATATTAGGAACATCTGATCTTCCTGAGCCTGTAATAATTAGCTCCGCAGAGCTATCTTCTACAGAAGATTACGAAAGTGTTCTTGCTAAAATTCAGAATGTAACTGTCTCTGATGATAGCCTTGGTTATGGTGAATGGGAAGTTGAAGATCAATCTGGTGCCTGCATAATTGGTGGACTGGGAGTTTACACATACATTCCTATTTTAGACGATTTCATCTATTCGATCACCGGTGTTGTGGACTATACTTATGGAGCTTTCAAACTTGAGCCACGTGTTGATGATGATATTGATCTGAGCGGTGTAGATGTTGATGATGACTTACTTACAATAAAGACTGATCTATTAAGAAATTACCCTAATCCATTTAATCCTTCTACAACAATTTCTTTTTCATTAAATAATGACAATGTGGAAAATGCAGAATTGATAATCTATAACGTGAAAGGGCAAAAGATCAAAACATTTCCTGTCATCCTGAGCGGAGTCGAAGGACAATCTTCAATTACTTGGAATGGAACTAATGAGTCTGGGAAATCGGTTACATCTGGAGTATATTTGTATAAACTTAAAACTGGAGACAGAACTTTTACGAGAAAGATGCTTTTACTGAAATAAATTTGATCCAATTAGCAATGAATTAGATTCTGATAAAACCTTGAAAAGACATAATGAGAAGAAACAATATTCTGGTTCCTCTCATTTTTCTAATTAAGAGTAAATAATGGTGTTAAAAATGATAAAAAGGATATTTATATTAACAATATTATTCTATACGTTAAATCTTTTTCCTGATTGGGTTGAGATACAAGATAATTCACAAAAACAATTATTTGAAGAAGTCTCAAGTAACTTTGGAACTACGAAATTAATATTTTCATTAAAAGGATATGAGATGGAGAATATCTCTGAATCAGGAAAGGACTTTCAAAAGATAACATATTGGAACGAAGGGGAATTCATAGAACCTGGTAAACCTGATCTTCCTCGATTTACTCGTCTTATGGAACTACCAAACAAAGGGGAAGTATCTATTAAGATAATTAATTTTGAAGTGGAGATTTTATCTAATATCATCGTTTATCCTTCTCAGGAATTGCAATCCGAAAGTAAACTTCAAAAAAAACATTTTTCATTTGATGAAAAGTATTATTTAGAGGGAGAAAAATTCCCATCACAAATTGTTAATATAAGC
>JAQICU010000316.1 GCA_027858325.1 Candidatus Cloacimonadota bacterium | reverse complement strand
AAGCAGAGGGTCGAACAGGTTCTCGTGCAGGCTGAGCGATGCGATATCGGATGCCACTGCCGGAACAGATTTGAAGATCTTTCTTAAAATGGGAACAAACCAGAACTTTGGATTTGTGAATTTGCTGGCATGATTGATCAGAATGGTTCCAGTAATTTCCGGATGTTTTCCTGATAAATATAGGGCAAGTCCACCACCCAGCGATAAACCGCAGAGGAAAATTTTGGAACATCTTTCATTCAATTTTTTCAAAGAGTTTTCCAAGTCATCTACCCAATCAGTATATTTAAGATTTTGCATATCCTGCCATATTGTGCCGTGTCCGGTAAGTCCTGGTAGTTCCACATTATACCCTGCATCTGCAAACCGTTTGGCAAGATATTCCATTGAAGAGATTGTTGATGTGATGCCATGAATCACGAGTACTCCGACTTTACTTTCTGAACAATGTGAGAATGGTTTATGAAATTTTGTAAGATCCATAATTATTCCTCCCAGTCAAGAGAGCGTTTTACTGCTTTATGCCATTTATCATAAAGTTTATTTCGGTTTTTCTCAGTCATATTGGAATGCCATGTTTCTTTTTCTTTCCAATTTTTCTGTAGTTCTTTCTTACTTTTCCAGAAACCAACTGCAAGTCCTGCTGCATAGGCTGCACCAAGGGCAGTAGTTTCGGCAATATTTGGCAGAATCACAGAAGCATTTAAAATATCAGCTTGAAATTGCATTAATAATTTACTGGCTGTCATCCCACCATCTACTTTAAGTTCCTTAATATTCAACCCTGAATCTTTCTGCATAGCTTCAAAAACATCACGAGTTTGGAAAGCTGTAGCTTCCAAAACAGAACGCGCAAGATGCGATTTATTTACAAAATGAGTCAGACCGATAATTGTACCGCGAGCTGCTGAATTCCAATATGGAGCAAATAGACCGGAGAAGGCAGGGACAAAATAAACTCCTCCATTATCTGTAACCTTCTCGGCAAGATCATTGATCTCATGAGATTCTGTTATCAAACTAAAATTATCACGGATCCACTGAATTAGCGAACCGGCTATTGCAACCGAACCTTCCAAAGCATAAACCGGTTTTTGATCTTTTATCTGGTAACCAACTGTTGTGAGCAGCCCATTTTTGGAATGAACGATCTCATTTCCAGTATTCAGTAATATGAAACATCCTGTACCATAAGTGTTCTTTAAATCTCCTTTCCGGAAGCAGGTTTGACCGAATAATGCAGCTTGCTGGTCTCCCAGAATTCCTGAAATCGGGATTTCATTATCGAATCCGAATTTCGTTTTTCCATATATTTCCGAAGATGAACATATCTTGGGTAACATTTTTTTTGGTATATCAAGTATTTCTAATAGTTCATCATCCCAATCGAGAGTCTTTAGATCCATCAGCATTATCCGGCTGGCATTTGTTACGTCGGTTATGTGTTTCCCGCCTGTAATATTCCAGGTGATCCAGCTATCCATATTTCCAAATATTGCTTCTCCGTTTTCTGCAGCATTGCGGAGTCCTTTCACATTATCTAAAAGCCATTTAATTTTTGGACCTGAAAAATAAGTTGCGATTGGAAGTCCTGTTTTTTGTTGAAATAATTTTTCATATTTTTTTAAAGATCTACAAATTTTATCAGTGCGGGTATCTTGCCAGACAATGGCATTGTAATAAGGATTTCCAGTCTCCTGATTCCAGATAACAGTAGTTTCCCGCTGATTTGTAATCCCAATTGCTGCAATTTGTTCTTCGGAAATTTTGGCTTTTTGCAAAGTTGCTTTAATTACTTGTTTTGTCTTCTGCCAGATTTCAAGCGGATCGTGTTCTACCCAACCGGCTTTGGAAAAAATCTGTTTATGCTCGAGTTGATGGGAAGCTACAATATTAGTATCGTGATCGAACAGAATAAATCTGGTGCTTGTAGTTCCCTGATCAATCGCTCCAATATATTTCTTCATCTCTCTCCTTTTTTTGCAATGAACCTGTCTTCGTTACACTACGACAAGGTAGGCAAAAACTAACAAAACGAACTTTTGGGCCACCTGTCTTCGTTAAAACTACGCCAAGACAGGCTGACTTTCACTGACGTAACACAGCATTTTTCACTTCTTTTCTGTGTCCTCTGCGGTTTCCCTTCTTTTCTTTAGATACTTTTCGTATTTTTTAACCAATCCGGGAAAATTCATGAGCTCTTGTTTCCCCTTAACTGTAATATCATAAATCCCACGATCAACTCTTTGAAACCAACCATAAAAATTACTGTATAAAATGGAAAGAGTTTTTTTACCAGAATTGAATTCTCTTAATTTCTTAGGAGATGTTGCACCAATATCATTTAAATAAACTGCAATCTGAATTGCGTTTTCTTTATAGGAGGTAACAATCTTTTTTTTTGTTGGAAACACCCACGTTCAAATTATGGGAACGGTTCTCAATTTCTTTTATAATAGCTTTTTTCCGCTTGGAAATTTTCTTTCGTTTAAACTCGATTGGATGAAATACTATCACAACCGGATTAACAGGATTCTCTACATCAACAAATATGAGACCAAGCTCCAAACGCCGGAGAATATGCAGAATTCCTTTCCAGTGCTTTTTTGATCTTTGTTCCGGTTTTGGAATTGCTACATACACAGAACCGGTTATACGCTGCCTGTCTGTTGCTTGAATAAAAAGTTGTAAATTAGCACTTAATTTCAATTCAATAATAATAAGCTCAGCATCTTTTGTAGCTGTTATATCGCAATTTTTTACTTCAGCGCGAACTTTATAGCCATTAGCTTCTAAATAATTTTTTATTGGTTCAAAAAGATCAGATTCTTTCATTTTTTTTGTAAGATCATTCCACTCATAGCTGGAATGAATTTTTTTGTGAGCTTAGTTTCTGTAATAATATCAATATAAGAATCTAGTGGGAAATCTAATTTTTTTACATCTGAATTATTGTTTATAATGATTATCAAATCTTTCTCCTTCAGAGTTCTTT
The DNA here is from genome assembly GCA_027858325.1 of Candidatus Cloacimonadota bacterium. GTDB lineage: Bacteria > Cloacimonadota > Cloacimonadia > Cloacimonadales > TCS61 > Tenebribacter. Next base: position 4,273 of record JAQICU010000316.1, on the reverse strand, counting down.
TATAAATTATAATATTATCTTCGGCACATATAAATTCAAAATATCCTCTGCGTAGTGGAATGTTATCTTTTCTGATCATGATCAGTTTTTTATACCAGTTTCTTAGTTCTAATGAATCTTTGGAATTTTTGAACTTCCAATTAAATGGTCTGCGATTATCCGGATCGTGCCCTCCCATCATCGCTATCTCATCACCATAAAAAATATGAGGAACTCCCACAAAAGTCATTTGAAATAGAACTGCCAGTTTAAGTTTTCGGATATTTCCACCTGCAGATTCCAGAAAGCGAAATGTATCGTGGCTATCCAAAAGATTCATCATTACTTGTGTGGCCTGAACAGGATATCTTTGTAATCCGGTTTTGATAATATCAGCAAAATCTTCTGCCGATGAATTTCCAATAAAGAAATCATAAACCGGATCCTTGAAATAGTTATAATTCATCACAGCATCGAAATATTCTTGAGTAACCCATTCAGATGCATTGTGCCAGATTTCGCCAACCAGATATGCATAAGGTTTTATTGATCTTACTTTTCTGCGAAATAGCTTCCAAAACCAGAATGGAACTTCATTTGGAATATCCAGCCTGAAACCATCGATGTCAAACTCTTTTAACCAGAATTCAGCTACATCAAGAATATACTTTACAACATCTTCATTTATATTCGCTTCATCTTGATCTTTAATATAATTTTCATCAGGATGTTCTCGATCCAGATCAAAATTCAGATCCGGCATTATTGAATGTCCCCACCAACATTGATAATATTCTTTAGCATCAAAACTTTCGGTGATCTTATCCGGAATCGGCCATTTATGCCAGTCAAACCAATTGAAATATTTTGATTGTTCCCCCTTAATTAAACAATCTTGAAACGCAAAAAATCCTACTCCTACGTGATTGAAGGCAAAATCAACTATCACCTTGATCCCATTCTGATGAAAATCTTTCACCAATTGTGTAAATTCTGTATTTGAGCCAAAATGCGGATCGATCTTAAAATAATCGTAAGCTTCATATTTATGATTAGAAGCTGCCTGCACAAGCGGGTTAAAATATATAATCGTTATTCCCAGGTCTTTTAGATAATCAATTTTTTGTTGAACACCTTCCAGATCACCACCATAGAACAGGTAATGTCTATTCTTATCTTCATTGAGAACTTTTGTATTATACCAATCATCGATGAACTTAAATTTTCCTTCTCTTGCAGCAGGAGATAATTTATTTTCTTTTTGATAGTACCATTCGGAAAAATCAGGATCGATCTTGTGATTCCCATTGCAAAATCTATCGGTCAATATCTGATAAATTATTCCATCCTTAACCCAATCGGGTGTTTCGAATTCAGCAGCTTTTTGTTCAATTGATGCTGGCTTTTTACCCACATAAACAACCGAATTCCGATTTCCGAATTTATCTAGACTAAATTCATCAGCAGAATCGTCAATAGTCCAATTACCATCAACTATAAACTTATATTCGTAACGCCCTTGTTCCAATTCTAGGCTAATTTTATATAATCCATTTGTTTCAGTTAATTCTAATCCTTCAGGATTCCAATTATTGAAATCACCCGCAATAAAAACTTTGTGTTTACTCCCCGTCAAAGGTATATATTTAAAATTCATTTATTTCTCCACAACCACATTATGAAAAGAAATTAACCTGATAATTGGTCAATAAATTTTCAAGCATTGACACAAATTATTTGTTAAACAAATTAACATCAGTAATATTGAGAGGAATAATGAGGAAAAAAACAAATTTTAGAAATTTCTATGTAAAACAAAAATTGCCTGAGAATTTAGAGCCTTTAAATGAATTAGCCGAAAATTTATGGTCAACCTGGAATCCAAGTGCCTACAAATTATTCAGTAGAATAGACCCTATCTTGTTTAGAAAATATAATCATAACCCCGTAAAATTAATACAAAAAGCGCCAACTGAAAAATTTCAAAAACTTTCACAGGAAAGTGGATTTTTGAATGAGTTAGATATAGTGTATAAACAATTTATGTCTTATAAAAATTACACAGGATATTATCTGGAAAATGGAAAAAGAATGAGTTTTGATAACGATTTTCAGATCGCCTATTTTTCAATGGAATTTGGTCTGCACGAATCACTTCCAATATATTCTGGAGGATTAGGTATATTATCGGGAGATCATTTAAAAGCGGCATCGGATACGGGATTACCCTTAACGAGTTTTGGGCTTTTATACAGATATGGATATTTTAACCAGAAGATCGATCTGAATGGTAAACAGACAGAAGTTTACGAAGAAAATGAATGGCATTCTAAACCAATAAAAAAAGTCACTGACAAAAATGACGAAGATATTATAATAAAAATTAAAATTCGGAGTGATATAGTTTATTTGAAAGTGTGGGAAATTCAAGTTGGCAAGATTTCTCTTTATTTATTAGATGCAAATCTGGAACAAAACAAAGCTAAACATCAAAAAATAACAGATTATTTATATGTTTCCGATAGAGAAATTCGAATATTACAGGAAATTGTTCTCGCTTTCGGTTCATTAAAATTAATTGAAAAATTAGGAATAAAACCAACTGTTTACCATCTGAATGAAGGGCATTCAGCGTTTCTCATTATAAAACGTCTGAATAATCTCATGAATTCTGAAGACTTTTCTTTTAATGAAGCCAGAGAGATAATTTGGTTAAGTACGGTTTTTACAACTCATACTCCTGTTCCTGCTGGAAATGAAGCATTCGAAATGAAACTGGTGGAGCATTATCTTTCGGATGAGATCAAAGCAATAAATATGAGTTTTGAACAATTTGCCGATTTTGCAAAAATAAATAATAATAACGATTTTTCATTATCTGTTTTGGCAATTAAATTTGCCAAACATATAAATGGTGTTTCTAAACTCCATAGTATTGTTTCCAGAGAAATGTGGCATCCAATATATCCAAATATTTGTAAAGAGGAAATGCCAATTGATGCTATTACGAATGGGGTTCATATACCCAGCTGGATCAGCAGGCAAATGTCTAGGCTTTTCAATAGATACATCGGAAATGATTATGAACACAATGCAGATGAAGACATGATTTGGAGTAACATTCTAACTGTTCCTGATATTGAGATATGGGAAGCTCATCAACAGCGCAAACAACAGATGATCACATTTATTAAGAATAGATTGCGTGAAAGTTTTATGTATAAAAGTTCTGAATTTGCTACTGGAGAAAAGATCAAAAATGTTCTTTCTCCCAATAAACTTATTATCGGATTTGCCAGAAGATTTGCAACTTACAAACGGGCGAATTTAATTTTGAAGGATAAGAATAGATTGTTAAAAATTATACAGGATTCTGAAAGACCAGTACAATTTGTTTTTGCCGGCAAGGCGCATCCGGCTGATGAACTCGGTAAAACGATGATCAAGGAGATCATAGATTTCGCAAAAGAAAATCAGGTTGAAGATAGTTTTGTTTTCATTGAAGATTATAATATGAATGTTGCACGTCATATTGTTCAAGGTGTGGATGTCTGGTTGAATAATCCAATAAAGCCAAAAGAGGCAAGTGGAACTTCCGGTATGAAAGCCGGTATGAACGGAGTGATAAATTTAAGCATTTTAGACGGCTGGTGGCCTGAATGTTATAATTCGGATAATGGTTGGTCCATCACGGCTGGTTCTGAAGAAGCTGATCCGCAAATCAGAGATACGTTGGATGCAAATGAAATGTATGATATTTTGGAAAATGAAATTGCTCCAAGTTACTATAACCGTGATAAAAACCGCATTCCAGTAGATTGGATAAAAATGATGAAACGATCGATACATGATGTAAGCAAGGGTTTTAATATGCACAGAATGTTAAGAGAATATCTTAGTAAATTTTATCAGCCGATTTCAAAAGATGTAAAAAGGATATCTGCAGATAAGTATAAGTACCTTCATCAGCTAATAGATACAGAATTAAAATTGCAAGAGCACTGGGGTAAGGTTAAATTTGTTAAGGTGGATATCAATATTCAGGATTTGGAAACTATTAGAAGTGGCGAAGTTATAAAAGTAAATGCTGAAATCGATATAGATGGCTTGGATAAAGAGCTACTGAAAATTGAATTATTCATAAAAAATGACGAAAATGATTTTAATATATATGATTTGAATTTCGTTAAAAAAGAAAATAATATCGCTAGTTTTAATGGGGAGTTTAAAGTCACAGGTTCTGGTAAACAAAGCTTCAATCTCAGAATTCGTCCCAAACAAACTGATTTAATAG
>JAQICU010000291.1 GCA_027858325.1 Candidatus Cloacimonadota bacterium | reverse complement strand
TATAGTCTCCCAACGTGCTTTAAGATCAGGTTTATCTTTAAGTTTTCCAAAGATGAGATTTTTTAATAAATCTCCTAAAGTTAAATTGATTCCCCTTGCGTTTAAAGTCTCAAATATTTCAAACGCATCATCTTCATCATCAATTCGAATTTGAATTGTGATGATTTTTCTTACTCTGGAATATATTTCTTTCAACTTTTCTTCTTTGTTGGGTGCGTCTTTGAGCTCCTCTTCAATTTTTGCTTTAAAGAATAGTGCATTATCCACAACTAGTTTTTTTCTTTTTCTGATGTAACAACTGAAAATATATCTGAATCTTCATTTTGAACATTTGTTAAATAAAAATCGTGAAGAGATTCTCCACAGATTATCCTAGTTGTTGTTTGTCCATCAACGGGATCTTCAAATCCTAAGGTATTTCTTTGAATTCGGTTTGCTAATTCTGTAAATTTTTCTATTTTTGCAATATTTCGGATTACGGCTAAGAATAAAGAGATAGTAATCACTCTTTGTTGTCCATCGATAATGTCGATATATCCAAAATGTGGATTTTCTTCTTTTTCTATTTTCAGATTTTCATAATTTAGGACGAATGAGCCAATAAAGTTACTATCTGAATCATCCATTAAATCGTTCCAAAAGTCTTCAATTTGATCTTCCCCCCAAGAATAATTACGTTGAAATTCAGGGATTCTAAATTTATTGTTGGCAAATAGAATTTCTGCCATGACTTTTCTTTCTGGCCAAAAGGGTAATTTATTATCGCTCATATTCTCTCCTTAGCTATAAAAATGAAAAAATGAAAATCATAAATCTTCGTCAAGCCATTTGATTTTTCAATAAAGAAAGAGATTCTCGCTCCAGCTTTGCAAAGCTACAGCTTGGCAGACAAGTCGTGAATGACAATGTATAAAAAAACCTTCAGTAAAAAATGATCTTGAAGACTTTTATGTAAATTGCTTGTTCTTAATAAATCTGTCTCAGAGCTTGAGCGATATTCAGGTTATTATCACCAATATGTTCAAAGTGTTTCAAAAGATCGAGATAAAGTAATTCGGCTTTCACATTACTGCCCTCTTGCAAACGGTACTGAGTAGCTTTCTTCAAATTATCACGCAGGTTATTCATTTTCATTTCCAGTTTATAGACCAAATCCAGAACCTGTTTTTCCAGATGTTCGTTCATGTGCTGCTTATACAACCCCATAGATTCGACCAAGAGAGAAGCGAAATCATTAAATTCTTCCATAGCTTTGGCATGAAGTATAATGTTTTTGTTATATTTTCTTTCTGTTAACAGCATTAGTTTGAAGCAACTATCACCAATATTTTCCAACTCATTCACGATCCTCATAATGGCATTCACAATCATTGCACTGCGATCACTTAGGTCTTCTTTAGAACATTCAACCAGATATTTTGTGATCTCCTCCTGCATTTGGTCACTGAGCTCTTCCATTGCTTTAACTTCCTCCACAGTACTTCCCATTTTTTTTTCGGGATTACGAAACACTTTAAGGAAAGTATCGAACATATCATTGATCAGCTCCACCATTTTATTGAGCTCAGATTTAGCAGTTTGAATATTCATCTGTCCAGTATCTTGCAATCTGGTATGGAGATATTTCAATTTATACTCTTTTGAATGATCACTTTCTCTTGGTTTCACAAGTTTTTCCACAAGCTTAGCAAAAGGGCGTACAAATGGTATAAATATAAGAGAGTTTGTAATATTGAAAACAGTATGAAACAGTGAAAGATTAAGTGGAAGGTTTACTTGCAGGCTAGAGTTCCAAGGAGCAATATTCAGGATGAATTGTGTAAAAGATCTGAAAATAAGTGCCATCCAAATTACACCAAAAGTATTAAATAAAAAATGAGCTCGAGCTGTTCGACGAGCGTTTACATTTGTTCCCAATGAAGCTAGATATGCAGTTACTGTTGTTCCAATATTCTCCCCCAATACAATAGCTGCAGCAGTCTCAAAGCCGATCCACCCCATATAAGCCATTGTTACGGTGATTGCCATGGCAGCACTGGAAGATTGTACAATGACCGTAAGAACAGAACCAACGAAAACGAAAATTACAAATGAGAGAAATCCCAGATCTGTGTAATTTTTGAGAAATTCCAAAATCTCAGGATTGTTTTTAATATCCGGAACAGATTCTTTTAAAAACATTAGACCCAAAAAGAGTAGACCAAATCCAATTAATATTTCACCGATATCTCTTCTTTTCTTGAGTTTTGAAAACATAAAGGGCATGCCAAAACCAATAACAGGCAAAGCAATTGCTGTGATCTTAAATTTAAAACCGATTATTGAAACGATCCAGGTAGTTACAGTAGTACCAATGTTAGCACCCATCACTACACCAATAGCTTGTGTGAGACTAAGTAAACTGGCATTTACGAAGCTTACAACCATCACCGTAGTTGCGGAAGAGGATTGGACTAGAGCTGTAATGAAGAATCCAGTGAAAATTGCAGCAACGCGATTTGCAGTCATATAGTTTAAAATCGATTGTAACCGTTTACCTGCGACTTTTTGAATTCCTTCGCTCATTACTCGCATTCCAAA
>JAQICU010000281.1 GCA_027858325.1 Candidatus Cloacimonadota bacterium | reverse complement strand
TTTCATTTTTTCTCCTTTTCCGAGTCGGCTTTGCAAAGCATAACGATCTCATTTTTTTATTTTTTCTATTTAATCAGTATCATCTTCTTAGTTTTTGTGGAACTTTTCGCTTCGAGCTGATAGAAATAAATTCCCGAGCTGATCTTGCGATTATTATTGTCTGTTCCATCCCAATAAGTAAAATAACTCCCGGGTTCCTTTTGTTCATTAATTAGTGTTTTAACGTACTGCCCTCTAATATTGTAAACCTTTATCGTAACCTTACCAGTTTTTGGAACGTCATACTCTATTTTTGTAAATGGATTGAACGGATTTGGATAGTTCTGCCTGAGTTCATAATTCTCTACAGGAGGTATATCAGAATATACTTCCAGTGTGATGGGGATATTTAAAATTTGCCCAATATCTGTTATGATCTTTATCACTGCAACGTAGGTGGCAGGTGCTAATCCTGTGGAGAAAATGGTCAGGGGATTAATATCATTCCCACCTACCGGAATATTGCCATAAGTGTTTTCTATTGCCAGCCAATCAACAGGTGAATCTACTATCGTGAAAGGTCTGGATGTGTTTTGTACAGTGCCGGAAATATTACCGATCCGTAAGATACAGTATTCGGATGGAGGACCGGGAACCGAATATACGTAAGAGCCTATATTTTCAGTAAGTTCAGTTATTGTTTCCCATGAATATCCGTTATTCGTAGATATCTCGATCTGTACCTCATCATAATTGCTGGTATCTTCCCAGACTAATGTGTCTATTTCTCCATATGAAAGTATGGAACCCTCTTCCGGATGGATGATATTAAAGGCTGAAATACTGAATAAACTATCGGAAATATCAAAACTGCTTTCATCTAGAGTAGTAACTTTGAGCTTGCATTCATCAGATAATGGACCATCGAAAATGTATGGATATAAACCTGAGTTCTCTGCATGATCGTCAATTATCTGCCAGCTTGCCATGTTATCTATGCTTAATTGTAATTTAACAAATTCTGAATTACCATATTTATCCCATCTTAGTGTATCTTGTATTGAAGGAACTATGGTTTCTCCACCATTCGGATAAGTTATCCAGAGATAATTATCAGCAGTCGGATCAATAGTAAATGAGCCGCTTACTTGATGTGGTGGAGCTCCTGATCCATCTCCCTCAATATACCAATCCAAATTAACAGGAGAAGTTTGATCTCCATCAATTGTTACATTCGCAAAGATGTGATTTCCATTAGAATTAGGAGGTATGCTCACCCCTGATTCAAATCCCCAGCTTATTTCGACTCCGTCACCAACTTCATTATTATATTCCAATTCATCAATATCTGTAGCACTATTAACATAGAATCCGGGTGGAAAGTCAATTGTTATACCTTGAATACTTTCACCATCTACGTCAGGGTGAACTAAAAAGAAATGAAAATCCAATGGCACTATTGGTATATAGGTCGGTGTCATATTTAAAATCCAATTTCCTTCGATGCTTCTGGAAAAATCTTCATTGAAATTAGCAGGATAGCCGGCAGGAACTTTAGCAAAATGTGCCAGAGAAATTTCATAAGCTATATCGGAAGAACCAAAAGTATTTAATAATTCAAGATCAACTGTGAATGTAGAATCTGCAGGAACGGAAAAAAAGAAGTTTTCAGGTTCAACACTTATGAATGGAATATTATTCTCGATATTACTATAAAATAGGATCGCTGTTTCATTTTGCAACTCATGTACAGTATTTGGATAGATATTTGCAAAAGTTATTAATAAACCGTTATCCTGTTGATAGTTCTCTAAACCTATTGTTGCGTAATTATCACCCTGATCTGTATTACTAACTTCTTTATATTGGAACTTCATTAATTTGTTTTCGTCATCTGAGAAGTAATATTCGGGATCGTAGAGAATAACCTGGAATATCTCGCTGCTCTCATCAAATTCATTTTTAAAATCTGACCATTCAATTATAAAATAATTATTCTCTTCATCGTATTTAACATATATTCTACCATCAATAAGGTTATCCCAGAAAGGTGCGATCATTCCGGCTGGACCAACACCGGATGGGATGTTCCTATTTCTATGGAAAACGAGTGGCATTGTTTCCATTGAGATGTAACCTTCAGAACAAACTGATATGTGATCATAAAAAATGCCAAAATAATTGAATTGGAAGGGAAGTGGGATAACTTTTGTATATCCATCTGGTATTGTGTGGTCAGAATCAAGAAGTGATCCATCACCTCCATAAGTAGGATCAATTTCAATCCAATTATATTCAGGAGTACTAAAGTTTCCTACATCATTAGATTCAATTGCATAATAACTACTTTCACAAAAGGTAACACTGGTTGAATCAATTATGCCGATGGGGAAATTAAAACTGATATTTTGTAAAATTGTATCATCATTTGTGATTATTATTTCAAATTGGGCAAGTTCACCTGAGATCACATTTTCTGGTTGGACAGTAAAAGTACCTATTCCCATTTCTTCTTGCTGAATGTTTGTGAAGCTGAAGAAGGCATCTTCAATAATTGCATTTTCGTTCGTACAGATAAGTTCAGATTGGAAATTACCGGTTTCATAATTACCACAATTAAGCAATTCAATTGTTATATCAGTTGTTTCATTCTGAATAAGACAGTTAGATGAATTTTGGACTATAAATTCAGAGACTGCGAGTTCTGGTGAAATAATTTCTGTTGGGATCAAGAATTCAAACTCTCCACTATCAGAAACAACTTCCAGAAATATTTGTACTTCCTCTCCGTTTGCCCAGCCTTCAGAAATCTGAACTTCAAATGCATCAGAATAATTTTGTCCTATCTCTAAAATATCTAAAACAATTGGATAATTTGTGAATGAAATATAATCATTATTACAAAGCGGATTTATAGTAATGTTTTCAATATCAGCAACTCCGGTATTGGCAATTGTAAATTGCAGATCAGAACTTTGTCCTGATACTAATTGATCTGAAAAAGAATGATCTTCTAATAAGAGCGTAGTGTTTGCATTAACAACAATATCGTTTGTTGTTGGAATATAACAGTATTTGGAAGCGGTTACCTCATAGTTGCCGACTTCAAGATCAATAGGAATAATAGCTATCCCGTTTACATCTGTAGTTCCGGTTGCAATAAGGCTGTCTTCAGAAGTGATGGCAATCGTAAATTCGGAAAGATCATCTTCGGAAACATCGATCTGCACTTCAATAAAATTAGCTGAAGATGGAATAGCGGGATCAAAGGTGAGTTCAATTTCCTTTGGGACATCCGTTAAAATCTGCAATCCCGGATCACCAAGAAGATTATACACATAGAAATAGAACTGGTCTGAGTCTTCTGCATCTCCCCATGCATGATTATTCGGATAGTTATTGTATAGTTCCATCTTTCCACGCAGCAGCATTTCTCCACAGCGAAATAATCCTTCTTGAGTAACACCCTGATAAATTCCCGCTGCGTTAGCATTATTGAACCAGGCCTTTGTGTCATACTCACTTGGTCCAATGAATCCGATAGCTCCTCGTGGATCAGAAGGACTTCCACTTGATACCCACTTTTCTCCGAAACAAGTTGAAAATTGTTCAGAGGCAAAATCACCACCACCACAAGTCATGCTTGTAACCATAGGCAGCATAAATCCATTAGTTAAAGTACCAATGTCTTCTGTCTCGAAAAGTGAACCTGTAACACCACCCCAACTTGAAGGAGAGCCGGTTCCGCGATAACAGATAAATGATTCACCTTCACTTATTATATTTGCAAGTTGAGTATTTCCCTGCTGCCATGGATTAATGAAAGTATCAACTGCAGCATATTCAAAATCAAGCAGTTTATTCCTGATCCCCATTAATGTTTCACGTTGAGAAAAACCATTGTATTCTGCAACGAATCCAACCATTAAAGCACGTTTTTGCCACGGGATATCCATAAAAGGGTTCCGCTCATAATTTATTATTTTAGATACGATCGTTATGAGATCCATTTGACTCTGGACTGAAAGTCTTCCAATAAAAATATCGGGGAAATAATCATCTCCATCTAAAAGTGTATAATTATGATCACTTACATCCCAGGATGATTGGGGAAAATAGCCTTCTACATAGAATGAAGGACACAAGATAGCACCCGAGACATCACCAACCAGAACAACAAATTCAGGAGGTGTATCCCAATTATCATAAGCATTTTGTAGATAGATTTTTATCTCGTCCGCAGTTGTGCCAATATCATCAAGTAAAACAAGTTTTGTTTTAAATCCCAGTTTTTCCTTCCAGCGAAGAAGAGGTTGCAAAATGTTTTCAACACTGTTTGGAG
>JAQICU010000256.1 GCA_027858325.1 Candidatus Cloacimonadota bacterium | reverse complement strand
AGATATTTTATTGGAATCGATCGCTTCTCTTCCGGATTAAGTACAATCTCAAATCTATTTGGTTGGAAGCTGATTTTATCTGATTTAGGAAGATCGAAACTGAATGTTGCCTTTTCCTTGAAGCAGTTTTCAATATCAAGGAAAATCTGAGTTTCCACATCTTTGTAACAGATGCCATCTATTTGAACTAAACTGAGCTTGGCGGGAAATTTCGGTTCAATTCCGGTTTTAAAAAGTGCTTTTTTTCCATTAACAGAAATTTCTGAGATAACATTCGGATAAGTTTTCCATTTGTTTTGCTCTTTTTCAATTTTTCCTACATAAAATTCAGCTTCAATAGCTTTGGCATCAACAACACTAAACTTTTGTGTGAAATCAAATTCGATATTTTTTTCATTTTTCCCATTTATATCTATATTGAGCGGTTTTCCAGTTTTATTTATAAATTCATATTTGATCTTATATTTATTACTAAAAACCAATTTTAGATCTTCCACTGTAACGGTGATTGAAAATTCATCAGTTTCGATTCTTCGCAGTCCGCGACCTCGACGACAGAATTCCGCTAGAAGATGAGTTCCGTCTTTCTCCCATTCATAAGTTAAATATTCAAATTCATTCTCTTTTCTACCGTCCGGTTTTACTTCGATTTTGCGGATATTGTCTGTGTACCAATCGATTTTTTTGAAGTAATTTTTGATCAGTTCGTTATTTAGAACAACTGGGATTAAATTAAAACAATGAGTTGAATCGTCATTATCTTCCCAGAAAAATCCTGCTTTTTTATAAAGTGGAACTGCCTTGACATTTCCATCCCAGGTGTAAAGATCAAGCCGTTCCCAACCAAGTTCGATTGTTTGCTGAATTGCTTTCAACAATAAAGCTTTTCCAAATTTCTGACCGTGATGATCATCTTGAACATTCAAAAGTCCAATGTAAAGTGCACCTGTATCTGCGTAATATTCGTAAAGATCACAATAACCTACAACCAATCCTTCATCGAGTGCCAGCCAAGCATTCAAATGAATCGAGTTTTCTTCCTCTGAAATCACTGCTTGTTCCGTTGTGAAGAAAGTTTCTCCATTCCACCCTTGCTTGCTGTTTTTCCACATTTCGGCAACTGCTTTGGCGTATTTGTGCTCGTATTCTACTATTTTTATTTTTTTTATTTTTTCCTCTTTTTTAACCGCTAATAACTTCTTGGAGTGCATCAATCCCTATAAAATCAGGAATGTAAAACGACGAATTCGTTTCCATTTTTTAAAATATCACGGATATTTTACTCCAAAATAACCTTGAAAAGGTTTATAAGCTTTTTCTTCTTGCTGAACCTTTTCAACGGTTCTTTACTATTACTAAATGCCAACCGTTGAAAAGGTTGATGAGAAAGAATTCCTCTGCGGGAAACCGTTTTCAAGGTTTTGCCTGTCTAAAAAGTATAGCTCACTTTCATATATGCCTGCTTGTAATCGTTGATAAATTCCTGGTCTATTTCATCTTGAGTTTTATATCCGAGAAATAAATTGCAATTATCCTTGAATTCATAACGAAGATTGGAAAAATATCCAAGATATGCAGTTTGATCTTCACTCTCATTATTACTATAGCGTAAACCGTTTGTAAGTGAGAGTTTATTGGAAAAGTTGATCGTCAGATCAGCATTGCTGATCCAATATTCATCATCTTCCTCACAATCTGTAGGGAAACCGAAATACCTTTGTCTTTGAGCTGAAATATTAAATGAAAGATTACTTCCTATATCACCCCAAAACCCTAAACTTATGTAATCCTTTTTGTATGTGTCGAAGAGACCATAGACAAGAGAATGACCAGTACTGTAACTGATCCATGAACTTAACCAGGAAATATTCCAGGTGCTTATATTCACAAAAAGATTATCCCAATTATAAACAGAATCTTCATAACTCTCCTGCCCGATATTTCCATTAATGCTGAAATTTATTTTATTAGGTGTATTTGCCCAGAAATTCAAACCACCACCTTGTTCGAGTAGTTCTTTATCATCATTCGTAATTGATTTATTTAGCCAGATATTCGAGCCAAAATCTTTTACAATTTTTCCATTCGGATCACTGTATTGTGAGGCATTAGCATTTAATGCTGTGAAATCAGTTTGATCAACTCGTCCCATATCGGCAGTATAATCCTCACTGCGATTAAAGACACTTGTTGACCAATTAAAATCACCTTTCTTGCCGTTATAACCAGCACTCACCGAATATCCCTTTTTCCGTTCAATATCGGGTTCATCTTTTAAACTGAAATTTATCTCACCCCAAACAGATTGATTTTTCAAAAATTCCCAGCTTGGATTGATGATCAAAACCTCATTGTGATAATCTTTGTTCATCCTGTTCAGCAGAGTCATTTGAATGGAAAGATCTTCCCATTTCGGTTTTAATGCCAGCATATTATAAATATCATCACTATTCAGAATTTCGTTATCTTCCGAAACTTCTTTGTCCATCGCGGAAAGAAATCCGTAAGAAAAATATTCCGAATTTCCGGTAAGTTTCACAGCATATTGCGGCTGCACAATATGACGGGAATAAAACAGATTACTGCTAACTCCGAAAACATCAAGATCTTCAATGAAGAAATAACGATTTTCCCAAAAATGCGGAGCATAGCGAACATTGAAATTGTCTTCTGCTGTATCCATCGGAATATCTGAGAAATCAGGATTTAAGCTGATCTTTACTTTGGTGGCAGAAGTGGGATTATAGGAAAAATCCAGACCGATATTTTCAGGATCGAAGGAATCTGTTTCTTCCACTAAATCGTATTTTTTTACGAAATATGGTGTAATCCTGTAGTTTTTGTTTTTGGAAAGTTCCTCATTTATAGTAATATCATAAGCTGTGCGGAAATAATCTTTCCCCATTTCTATCTTACCGTAAGGTAAAGAGAAATATTCATCAGTTTTTTGGAAATAACGAGTTAAAATTATTTTCCATTGATAAGGTGGTTTTCCATAGAAACGTAAATCCTTAAAAGGAATTTTCATCAAACTTCTCCATAGAGTATCGGAAATTGAGTTTTCATATTGATAATTACTATTCCAACCTGCATCTGCATTCATATCGGATTTACGGATACAGTCATATTGATTTCCAAATGGAAGCGAATAGAACATATAAGCATAATAATTCTTCACATCCGTAATGATCTGAATTCTAAAAGCATCACAATCTGACCATTCATCAGTAGTTGCGAATTTCCCTTTCTCAAAGTTTTCATCGATTTCCGCTTCGCAGAGAACAAATAGATTTTCTTTATCGTGCCAAAGCCACACATCTGTCTGCAAAGGGATATCTAGCGAATCATCGGGTGCTATTCGCACAAATTCCGATAGATGATTCGTTTCTGTTTTCAATTCCGTTTGTGAATACGGTATTGTGAACGCATTAAGAATTATTCCTGTAAAGATTAGAATTAATGTAATAATTTTCTTTTTCATATTTTAGCTTTCCTTTTCTAGTTCTGTCCCCCTTCGTAAGGGGGAATAAAAGGGGGTTAATCAAAATTTGAATTATTGATCTTACAAAACCCCTCTGTCCAGCAATTGCCGGACATCTCCCCTTCTAAGGGGAGCTTTTCTCCAATTCTTGTTTCAAATGTTTCCTCACCGCTTTTCGCCCTTTCTTTTTAAACCAGCGTTTACTGGCTGTATGTGCTTCATCGGGATGAGCAGGACGTTTGCGTGTGTACAATTTCTTTGAACTCTTTTTCATTTTTGCAAAAACCTTTCAAACTCATGTAGATCTTCCTGGTTGATGACAGCAGTGATTTGAACACCTTCTTCCAAATATTCTGTCTCTTCGATCTGACCTAATTTATGCAGAAGATTAACTGCTTTCTGTTCGGTATGTGGAATTAGTAAAACATATTTATCGGCACTATGAAGTTTAGCATCAATCTTTTGTAATAACTCTTCTATGTTTTCACCTTTTTTTGCAGAAATAGAAATCGAGTCGTCATGTGCTTTCATGTAAAATTTCAGCTTTGTACGGTCTGCTTCATCCAATTTATTCAGAATCAGCATTTGAGGAATATTTTCTGCTTTAATTTGCGCAAGAACTTTTTGCACTTCGTCAATGTAACTGGGAAATAGCTCATCCGCAGAATCTACTATATGCAACAGTAGATCAGCATCAACTACATCTTTGAGGGTAGCTCGAAAAGAAGCAACAAGATGATGTGGAAGATCGGAAATAAATCCCACTGTATCAGAAAGGATCATGTTACGTCCTTTTGAAAGCGAAAGTTTTCGTGAAGTAGTAGACAATGTAGCAAAGAGTTTATCTTCCACCATTACTCCAGCATCAGTCAGTCTATTGAAAAGTGTAGATTTACCGGCATTTGTATAACCAACCAGACACACTTTTTTCACATTTTCCCTTTGTTTATTCTGCATCTCTTTGTGCAAAAACACTTTCTTCAATTCTGCTTTTACTTTGGCTATTTCCCTACGGATCAATCTTTTATCTATCTCTATCTGTTTCTCACCCATTCCACGAGAAGCTCCACTGCTTCCAGCAGCCTGCCCTTTTTCTTTATCCAGATGTCCCCAAAGCCTTTTCAGCCTTGGTAGCTGATATTGCAATTCAGCCAGCTGCACTTGTAATTTTGATTCTTTAGTTCTGGCATGATCGTGAAAAATTTTCAAGATCACTTCTGTTCGATCAATTGCATCCAACTCGAATTCTTTTTCAGTATTCCTGCCCTGACTGGGAGAAAGTTCGTTGTCAAAGATGATAAGACCGGGATTTTCTTCTTTAGTTTCATTTATCGCTTCTGCCAGAAAACCCTTCCCAATATAATATGTTTTATCCGGCTTCTGCCTTTTCTGAATGAATTTCCCGACAACTTCCACACCGGCTGTATCAGCCAAACGTGCAAGTTCATCCAAAGAAGTTATTTTTTTATCGTATTCACTTGGGCGTAAGCAAACACCCACTAAAATTGCTTTATTCATATCTAACAAAATAAACCTCACTTATCTCTTATCAATAATCTGTAATACTGTTCCCACGCTGAGATGTGGGAATGATATTATTCTATAACCACCACTTGTTCTCTGATGTTAAAACCTGTGATTTATTCTTTTCTTCAATTATCCAATCATACACCAGATTGGCAGTATAATCCATTTCATTTTCAGATGTATCGATGATCTTCACATCCCAGCGTTTATCACCTTTTTGCCAGTTTTTCCATCTCTTCCAGCCAAAACCAGGAAGTTCTTTATCAACGACAACTCTCTGCTCCCATTGCGGATCATGAGCATGCATACGATGAAAAACAGCCCAGCAAAGAGTATCCATACAAAGAGGCCACTCTTCGGACTGAACTCTAGCTAAATATCTTTCAACTCTTACAAAATCATGACAATCCAGTACACAGCATTTGATACCATTCAATTTAATAGCAGATGGACAAGCCAATAATTCACCAAAGGGAGAATGAGCTGAGAGCAAGAAATCCTTTCCATTCTCTTGTGCTTTCAAAGCTTTCTGTACCCATTCCTCATTCACTATCCGCCTGCTAGTTCCATCCTTCACTGGAGTTTCATCAAAATCATGACACTCAAAATTATCAAGTTTATCCCTTAATATTCTTACAGCAGATGTCTTTCCTGTTGCAGCCGCACCACTTATTAAAAACAACATATACTTCTCCTTATTATTAGTTTTCAAATCCCGGTTCCCACGCCGAAACGCAGGAACCGGAACGAGTTATCCAGCTAACTGCTGGACCTCTTCGTAAATTCTGTCATCATTACACCTCCTTGCTGATGTTTACTTCATCAGGCTCGGTTTTCTCGTTCCCAATCCCCTGATTGGGAACAGTGCGTAGGTTACAAAACAGAGGTTTGGTAACCAGTTACATTTCGCAAACAGAATGTTTGCGTTACTATGCGTTCAACACTATGCTTTCCTGTTCTTCCATGAATTGATTCGTATACAGATTATAATAATAACCTTTTTGTTTGATCAGTTCATGATGAGTTCCCTCTTCCGTTATCTTTCCTTTCATTATCACCAAGATACGATCTGCAGAGCGAATAGTGGAAAGTCGATGAGCTATTATAAAACTTGTTCTTCCTTCCAACACTGTATGGATCGCTTTTTGGATAAGCTGTTCTGTTTCAGTATCTACCGAAGAAGTTGCTTCATCCAGCACAAAAATACGAGGATCTGCCAAAATAGCCCGGGCAAAAGAGATAAGCTGTTTCTCTCCGGTGGATAGTTTAGCTCCACCCTCACCTACTTCCGATTCATAACCTTTTTCTGTCTTCATGATAAAATCATGAGCATCCACCAGTTTAGCAGCTGTAATTATCTCTTCATCTGTAGCGTCCAATCTGCCGTAAGCAATGTTCTCTTTTATTGAACCACTGAACAAATGCGGAGTCTGTAATACATAACCCAAGTTAGAATGCAGCCACAACATAGAACGTTCTCTGTAATCCACATCATCGATCTTGATCGAACCTTCCGTTGGTTCGTAGAATCGACACGCCAGGTTCACGAGCGTACTCTTTCCCGAACCGGTTTCTCCTACGAGAGCAATAGTTTCTCCTGCTCTAATATCAAGCTGGAAATTCTCTATAATATTTTCACCTTCTTTGTAACTAAATGTTACATTCTCAAAAGTGATTCTACCTATGATCTCCGGCCAGTTTTCCTGTTTCATTTTCATGATGTTGCCAAACTCTCGAGTTACCTGTGAATTATCCTTGATTTGCGGAACTTCATCGATCATCGAGAAAATCCGTTCTGCTGAAGCTTGAGCATTTTGTAACTCTGCAAATACACGTGCCATTTCTCTTAAAGGTTCAAAGAACAGTACAGAATAGGAGATAAATGCGACCAATTTACCATAAGTGATAACCTGCATCATCACCCCTTCTCCTCCAAACCAGAGGGCAAGACCTGTTCCAATACTTCCTAGTGTTAAAACTGCAGGTAAATAGAGTGATGAGAATATCGCAGCTCTTACCGAGGAGCGATACATCTGTGATGTATTAACCTGAAATTCTTTCAGATTCTCTGCTTCCCGCACCAAAGTTTTGGTGGTTTTAGCTCCGGAAATCCCTTCGTTAAAAGCTCCAGTGATCTTGGAATTTGTTTTCCTAACCTTTCTATAAGCTTTTAATATCAACTTTTGGAAATAAATACTCATCACTACTAAAACCGGAACAACCGTCAGTGTGATCAAAGCCAATTTCAAATTCATGTTCAGCATTACAACTGCAATGAGGAACATGAGTGATCCACCCCAAACCATGTCCACCAAACCCCAGGATATAAAACTTCCCAGACGTTGACTATCCGAAGTCATTCTTGCCATCAACCAACCTACAGGTGTTTTGTCATAATAATTGAAAGACAATTCCTGCAGATGCAAAAATCCTTTCTTACGGATATCGTAAGTTAGATATGTTTCTATCTTTCCGGCAATATCAATGAAGAAGAAGATGTTCAAAGCCTGAACAGCAACAAGACCAAGAAAAATAAGTCCATACCACATAATTCCTTCTGTCTTTCCTGGGATGACATAGTTATCTATTGCGTACTTACTCATTAGTGGGAACAGTACATCTACTCCAGCTAATGCAAGCATGAAGACTCCCAGAAGGATCATCTTCTTCTTGTAGGGTTTGCAGAAGGTTAGAAGTTTCTTCCACAAATCTAGATCAATTCTTTTACTGTATTCTTTTTCTTCAAATGCATTACGCATGTTTATATCCTTTTCTTAAACATTGTCACACTGAGTAGATCAGCGAAAGCTGATTGTATCGAAGTGTTGCTAACAATGCATAATTGATCATTCTCCTTCGATACTTGGCTGAAGCCAAACTCAGGATGACATTCATTTTTTTAACCTATTAACTGATCTCAAGTTTTTCATCATTATCCAAAGATTCTGATAATCCTTCTTTTTCCAAAGAAAGTTCTGTTTCCAAAGAATTCTGAATATCCCAGACTCTTTTGTACAAACCTTCCTGATCAATGAGTTCTATATGCGTTCCCTGTTGAACAATTTTACCTTGATCCAGTACAAGGATCATATCAGCCTCTGCAAGTGTGATAAGACGATGCGAGATGATGAAGGTTGTTGCTTTGTTTTCCAACTTCTTCAATCTTCTTCGGATCGCTGCATCGGTTTCGGTATCCACCGCACTCAAACTATCGTCAAAGATTAGGATCGGGCTACCATTGATTATCGTGCGGGCAATTGCCACTCGTTGTTTCTGTCCACCGGAAAGCGTAACCCCTTTTTCACCTACAGCTGTTCCGTATCCATCATCAAAGCTTTTAATAACATCATGAACAGAAGCTATCTTTGCAGCTTTAAAGATATCTTCTTCCTCAGACTCATTTGCAGCAAGCCCGATATTGTCTTTTAGTGTTTTAGAAAACAGGAAGGGTTCCTGCAAAACAATACCGATGTTTTCACGCAAAACTCTTTTAGAGATTTTCTTCACATCTATGCCATCAATTTTGACCATTCCCTTCTGGTTATCATACAGTCTAGGCAACAGTCCAACCAGCGTTGATTTCCCCGATCCGGTAGGGCCAAGAATTGCCACTGTCTTTCCTTTTTCAACTTTGAAAGATACATTTTCAAGGATTGGATGTTCTTCATCGTAGTAGAAACTCACATTCTTAAATTCAATGTTTCCATCGATCTCTGCTTTGGAAATCCCTTCTTCCAGGTCTTCTATTGGTTCATCCAGGATTTCCTGAATACGTTCGATGGAAACCAGAGCTTTTCCCATATCGGTAAGCACTCTTCCCAATTGACGCACCGGCCAGAGCAACATTCCCACATAGGAAATGAATGCCAACAATGTTCCCAGAGTTATCACTCCTGTAGCAGCCCAGTATGTTCCTAAAACTGTAACGGCTATGATTTGGATCAAGCTCAGGAAATCGGAAACCGACCAGTACCAAGCTAGAAGCCGGATCAATTTGTAAGTTAGGTCTCGATATTCAATGTTTCTTTCATCGAACTTATCTATCTCATATTTTTGTCGTGCAAAAGCGCGAACTACTCGAACACCGCTCAGATTTTCCTGCAAAACTGTTGAAAGTCTTCCTTCCGATTCATCCGAAGCTTTGAATGCAGCTTTTACTTTAATGAAGAAAACAACTGCAAAAGCAAAGATGAAAGGAACAAGAGAAAGAGAAACCAATGTCATTTCAACACTCATGGGCAACATGAAAGATAATGCAAAGAACAGCATAAAAAAGGCTCTTCCCACTTCAACCAGCTGCATCGATAAGAAACGTCGAATCGTTTCAACATCCGAAGTACAGCGCTGGATCAGATCTCCGGTTTTTGCTTTCACATGATAATCGTAAGGCAAATATTGAAGATGATCATATACATCATCTCTGATCTTTCTGGCAATTGATTCCGAGGCAATCGCAGACCATTTTCCTTTAAAGAAAAGGAAGATACCGCGAGAAAGTGTAAGCAAAATTAGAATGATACTACTCATCCACAAGCTTTTCTCTAATACACTTTTTCCACCCAATAAATTGAATACATTTATGATGATCGGTTGCATCCAACCACTGGTTTCTACAGGTTTATTACCGATAATCGAATCTATCGTAACACGCAAAACCAGGGGCCAGGCGAAACGTAAAAATATTGCTGCACCCACTGCCAGGATCGAAATACCATATAACGATCTGTTACCTTTCATAAAGTTCCAAAGTAATTTAAATTTTTTCATAATATTTCTCTTTTTAATATTTTTGTCTTGAATTTCTTATCCACCTCATCCCGACCTTCTCCTATCAAGGAGAAGGAGAATTATGGACTTCCTCTCCTCACAGGAGAGGATTGAGGTGAGGTTACAAC
>JAQICU010000168.1 GCA_027858325.1 Candidatus Cloacimonadota bacterium | reverse complement strand
ATTGTAAGGTGATATTTTTCTGTCTTCAGGTATGATTTTGCCAGCCAATATTGCTTATCTAATATTTCATTATGATGAATTTTTTTAAGTATTGAAATAACATTTTCATATTCGCGTTTAAAGAAATTATATTTTGCTAACTCAAGAAGAGATCGCTGCCCAAAAAGTGAATCATGATCTTCCTCATACGTTTTTTCATAAATACTACTCATCTCACTAACATCACTTTCAGCTTTCGCGTTTTTAAACTGATCTTCCTGAGTTTTAATAGCAAAATTTGATGTTATAAAAATTGTTGAAAAACAGATAATAAATATATTTTATTTCATACTACTCTTCAATATTCTTTTTTCTTACAATACCCCATTTTGGTAATTTCTTGTCAAGGTCGAGTCGAATAATTGTGTTTGGTTTTGTTAATTGTATTAGTTCATTCTCTCCATTAAATATATTTTTTACTGTAATTTTGAAATCATCATTGCTGTCAGGGAAAATAAATTCTATCTCGTCCCCAATACAGAACTTTGCTTTGATTGAAATGAATGCAGAAGTTCCCTCAATTTTTTCAACTTCACCCACAAATTGATAATCTCGAATATAAGCAGAAGATCCGTAATATTGAGTTTCGGATGAATCAAATTTATCAAAAAATGCTTCACTGTAATATCTGTGACTAACCCTGTTAAGTTCTTTCAGAACATTGGCAGAAACTGTACTTTTTCCTGCTTCAATTGCAACTCTGTAAGCTCTAGTAACGGTTGCAACATAATACAAGCTTTTCATGCGTCCTTCAATTTTTATGCTGTCGATGCCTGCTTTCTTTATCTGCGGAATTCGTTTAATAAGGTTTAAATCCTTTGAATTGAAAAAGTAGGAACCCCTTTCATCTTCTTCGATCTTGAAGAATTCACCGGGTCTTGATTTTTCAACAAGGTTATATTCCCATCTACAAGGCTGTGTACACAGCCCACGATTTGCACTTCTATTATTAAGGAATGCACTGATCAAGCAACGTCCGGAATATGACATACACATTGCACCATGCACGAACATCTCCAACTCTATTTCAGGTACTTTTCTTTTGATCTCAGTAATTTCCTTAATGCTCAATTCACGTGCAAGAATGATACGTTTAGCACCCAAATTATACCAAAATCTAACTGCACTCCAAGATGTAACATTAGCTTGAGTGCTAATATGAATATCCACGTTTGGTGCAAATTCTTTGGCTAAGGAAAATACACCCGGATCAGAGATTATCAGTGCATCTACACATATCTTTTGTAGGAAGATTAAATATTCCGTTAATTGATCGATATCAGAGTTGTGGGCAAAAATATTTACAGTAATATATATTTTACAGTCATGCCTATGACAGAAATCAACTGCTTCCTTTAAGTCAGTTTCTGAAAAATTTGTGTTCTTAGCCCTCAGTCCAAAATTATATCCAGCTGCATAGACAGCATCAGCACCATAATAAACAGCAAATTTTAACTTGTTTATATCACCGGCGGGTGCGAGTAATTCCATATTAACGACTCATTTTTTGTAATAACTCTTCATTGTTTTTAGTAGCCAACATTTTGTTCTTAAGCATTTCAATGCCTTTCAATGGGCTCATTCCCTTAAGGAATTGACGAAGGACGAACATTCTCTGTACTTCTTCTTTAGACAATAGAAGATCTTCACGTCTTGTCCCAGATTTAACAAGGTCTACAGCCGGATACATTCGATAATCACTAATTGATCTATCAAGTACAAGTTCCATGTTACCAGTACCTTTAAACTCCTCAAAGATAACTTGATCCATTCTACTTCCAGTATCTACCAATGCAGTTGCAATTATTGTAAGACTTCCTTGTTCCAATGCATTTCTGGCAGCACCAAAGAATTTTTTAGGTTTGTGAAGTGAGCCGGCATCAAGACCACCGGATAATACTCTTCCACTTGAAGGTTGAGCCATATTAAAAGCACGTGCTAAACGCGTAATACTATCAAGCATGATAATAACATCCTGACCTAATTCAACCATTCTTTTGGCTTTTTCAATAACCATTTCAGCTACTTGGATATGATTTTTGGGTTGTTCATCAAATGTAGAACTCACTACTTCGGAATTGTGCGGAATTAATATTCTTCTCATCTCAGTAACTTCTTCTGGTCTTTCATCTACCAGTAATACAATAAGATAAACTTCAGGATGATTTGTAAGAATTGAATTTGCGATATTCTGCATTAACACGGTCTTCCCAGTTCTTGGTGCAGCAACGATCATGCCTCTTTGCCCTTTTCCAATTGGTGTGAACAGATTTATTATTCTTGAAGAAACATTTTTTTGAGTAGTCTCAAGATTCAATTTTTCTTCTGGAAAATAGGGTGTAAGTTTTTCAAATCTTTTTACTTCAAGCACTATAAGGGGATCTTCATAATTAACTGAGTCAACTCGGATCAGCGCAAAATACTTTTCTTCATCTTTTGGTGCTCGTGCAGGACCAGAAATTACATGTCCCTTTTTTAATCCAAATCTTTTGATCTGTGAGCTTGAGACATAGATGTCATTTCTTCCATGTGTGTAATTGTTTTTTTTAAATCTCAAAAAGCCATATCCATCATCGACAATTTGCAAACATCCTGATACGAAAGCTAATCCTTCCTGTGTAGCTTCTATCTCAAATATTCGATGGATCAGTTCTTTCTTCTTTAGACCCTTTATATCATCTAATTCAAGTTCTTTGGCAATTTTGGCTAATTGTGCCATATTTAATTCGAAAAGGTTTTGTTCGGTTTCATTATTCATTTATGGCTCCTTAAAAAATTGTTATTAAAACTCAATTTCTTCTAATCCCTATTAGTTACAAAAGCAAGATTTTGAGTTTGATAACAAGTGTCAAGTATTTTAATGTCATAAGTAATTTAAGATAATTATTTCGATTATAATTAAACTCTTGACATAATAATAATATTAACAAAAATACACAATGTTTATAAATTAAACAAAATAATTGGAGGAATATTATGAAAAAGATTTTTGGAATTTTAGTTTTTGTATTAGTAATTTCTATTGCATTTGCCACAACAATTTATGACATCCAATACACAACGGAAGCAGGTCCTGATGGAACGTATCCATCACTCTATTTAGGGCAAGAAGTTACAACTACAGGTATTGTTACAGTAACAGGAATTTCAAGTTATGAAGATAATTTTATAATTTCCATGCCTGATGGTGGAGAGTGGAGTGCTTTATATGTATACATGGCAAATACCATTAATACTACCAATCCAGTAGTTTCTGTTGGTGACGAAGTAGAAATTACAGGTTATATTGATGAATATAATGGGTATACCGAAGTGTCTGGGTATGATTATGAAGTCACAGTAAGTATTTCGAGTTCAGGAAATCCAGTTCCATCAATTATTGATGTAACTGCTGATGTGCTCACAACTGGTGAACAATATGAAAGTGTACTAGTAAGAGTAAATGATATTACTTGTATACAAGGAATTGATGATTATGGTACTTGGTTAGGAAATGACGGTACTCAGATATGTGCTTTTGATGATAGTTATTTGTATTGGGATAATTGGGTACCTGAATTTACGGCTGAAGTAGGTGATACATTTGAAGCAATTCAAGGCTTTGTGA
This sequence comes from Candidatus Cloacimonadota bacterium, assembly GCA_027858325.1. GTDB lineage: Bacteria > Cloacimonadota > Cloacimonadia > Cloacimonadales > TCS61 > Tenebribacter. Next base: position 2,861 of record JAQICU010000168.1, on the reverse strand, counting down.
CTTGTTATTTTGATGATTATCGAGTAAATCCCAGAGGATGGGATGATATAAACCCTGTAGTTTCTACTAACGAAAATACAGTTGATATTACTTCTGAATTCGTTGGCTGCGATCCAAATCCATTTAATCCTCAAACAACAGCGTATCTTAATTTGAAAAGTGATAGTCGTGTTACGTTATGTGTTTATAACATTAAAGGCGAAAAGATTAGAACTTTAGTTAATGAAAATCTTTCAGCTGGCGAATATCATGTTGTTTGGAATGGTACTGATGATAATAACAGCCAGGTTTCCAGCGGAATCTACTTCTTTGAGTCTGGTATTGAAAATAGTGGCGGTGATTACACAAGCATTAAAAAGGTGATCCTCCTTAAATAAAGGCGGATAAATTTTACGTAAATGAGATATCCATCGAGGAGGAAATAATGATTAAGACTTTCAAAAAGCTTATTACTCTTCTAATAATATCTGGTCTTGGATATTTAGGGCTTAAGATCTATCAATTACTCAAAGGTCTCATTGAACTCGATAAGACCCTTCCACAATACCTTGGTAATATTATTGGTGAAGTTCCAACTGTATCAATTACGGCAGTATTCAATAGAATAACTATAGCGATTAAGTACGGTGAAGAAATTATCAAAAAGAATGAAGGTTTGGAAAATATTGCTCGCGATTATGTTACTGATTTTTATCCGATCTTTAAAGCGGATAATGTGAAAGTGTTAATTGAAGAGTTGAAAGAAGAGAAGGAAAAATCTGCCACGCAAGAAAAGAAATAATTGATCAAGAAATAAAAAAGGAGCTGAGAAAATTCTCAGCTCCTTTTTTTGTTAATAAGTTAGAATTTCACTTCCATTGTTAAGAATACATTTAATAGTGGTGCAGGTGTTACATACATGTAATAATTTTCGGTGAGATAGTCTATTTGCCATTCGTCATTTTCATCATAATATCCCCGATTAAAGTCTCTTTCTACATTAGCTGAAAGAAAATTTTCTCTATTCAAAATATTATTTACATCTAACCTGATGGATGCTTCAGTTCCACCTAAGGTAAATGAGTATTTGATATTACCACCAAATTCCATGAAAGTTGGTAACTTAGATGACTTTATTGAAAGAGTATCTGCTATAAATTCATCAACGCCATTCCAAATGTAATTGCTGTAATATTCGTTTGTGTAGTTTGCAAAATAATCATCCCAGTATTTTCCAGTAAAACCAATTCTTAATTTACCATTCAATGGCAACGCTTTGAATGTGTAACCTATTGATGCATTTGCCATTGTTTCAGGTGAATTGGGCACAACTTTTCCAATCATATCTTCAGCAGGAATATTATCAAATACTTCAATATTCATATCTGTCCAACGATTAGTAGAAAGTGTAAGAGAACTTGAAGCATCGATATTGTTCCAAATGAATTTCGTACTTAATTCCAAACCTTGATGCCGTGCGTTTCCAGCATTGAGTGTTAAGCTTGCATCAAATTCATTTACTCCGATTGAGTCATTGGCTGGATAATATCTTTCTTGTGTTAGTGGAATTTTTACATATTCTATTTTGTCCACATATTCACTGATATAATAGTTTGCGTCGATATCAAAATAAATTCCATCGTATCCAATACCGAACTCGATCGTATTTATTTTTTCTGGTTTCAACTCACCAAAAAATGTTTCTTGGGTTTCATTATAATAGTTCCCAAGACTATCTTGCAAAATAATATTCTTGGTATACATCTGGTTTCCATCAGGACCGTCATATCCACTATACCAATCGCTAGTTCTAGGCTCTTTATAAGCTAATGAATAATTAGCCATAATATTGAAATATTCAGATAAGTTGTAGTTTACACCAAATTTTGGTGAGAAGAAACTAAATACTTTTTTGTAATCATCTTCATTAAATTTCATAACTGTATCTTGCTCTACAACTTCGGTCATCTCTTTTGTGGAATAGAAATAGTATCCGGTTGGTTCTCCTGTTCCCAGATCATAAATTTCTATTTGGTTTTCTTCAACTTGGGATGCATATCGTGCATATTGTCCATCTAGCACAATGTTTATTTTTTCTGTTGGTTTGATCTGTATCCTGGCAAATCCAGATAGATTGAACACATCCGAAGTATAATCGTATGTTTTTTGTGTTTTTTCATATGTCTCTACATTATCAGGAAATTCTGGATTGTAATGACGAAAATTTTCTCTCTTTCTAATATGGTCAGCATTCCAATTTCGCATCTCACCACCAATAACTAACTTGTAAATATTATTAATGTCATATTGATAATAAGTATTCATTCCAAATTGCTTGTGATCACTGATACTGTTATTACGCCAACTGTAGTCGTAACGACTTCTAAAAAAATCAGTACCTGAGGAAGTAAGAATAAAACCATTATAAGTTGGATATCCAAAATTATCCGGATCCGATGGGATAAATCCTTCAAGTATAAGCTCAGAATCTGTTATTTCATAAAGATATTGGGCATGTCTACCAAAGTTACCATTTTCATTACTTTCAGACATGATGTCTTGAAAACTTATTTTTCCTGTCTCCACATCATATTTATCCTGATTTAAATACTTTCCCCCACCAATACCCGTCGTTACAAACACATTTGTCATAAGAAGTTGATTATCTGTAATTTTCCATTCATCACGAACTGAGAATTGAGGTTTGAAATAATAATTCTCTTGATATTTATGATTATTACGGCTGTATTCTCTGCCCAGTGTTTCCATTAAATTTCTATCAGATTTAAAATACACTTGATTATGTTCTTGAGGAGCTCCTATAAAACTAAGATTTATCTTATGCATATCAAAATTCAATTGAGATTCAAGTCCAAATGAAT
>JAQICU010000157.1 GCA_027858325.1 Candidatus Cloacimonadota bacterium | reverse complement strand
AATCTATCAATTGTAAGTTTATTATAAGTAACTAAAAAACCACCCTCAATTTTTATAGCGTCAATTCTGGAAAGATAGAATAGTGCGTCCTCAATATCATTGATCGTTATGTTATATTGAAAAAGTTCTAATTCAGCTTTGTATTTCTTTATCAGCTCTTGGATAGAGAATTCAACAAGAACTTCACTTTTATCAGAATCTTCTTTATTTGGAATTTCCTTCATTTTATTATAAAGATATGAAACAATGAATTTCGAAAGTGTATGTTTTCTTTCCAGTTTCTCTTTGAAATCCTCTTTTGATTGCTTAAATATGAGTGAGATATGATTTTTGGAATAACTATGATAATGGAGCTTGATATGATTTGTAATAGCCCAAAAATTTAGAATTGTTTTGATCTTTTGAGGATTCACATTTTTGCAACCAAACTCAAAAGCTGCTTCATTCAGTTCTTTTAACAGAAATACTTTTTCCTGATCTTCTAATAGTGGTAATAGAAAATTCTCAATTTGAGCAAATGATTCTGCAATCATTAATGAGCGGTTTGAAGTATCGGATTGCTTAATATATACGGTTAAATCTTTTGTGTCAGCCAGAATTTTCTCACCTTTCATAAGTAGAATTACATTAATTACCTCTTCCTTCGCAATTCCCAAAAGATCTGAAATGTAATCAATTCTGGTTTCAGCAGCTTCGTCACTTGCTTCTTTCCTCTTTTTTGAAGATATCAGCATTTTTATAATACGAGTTGCTTGAACTTTTTGCTTTTCATTAAAAATTGCTGAACTGTTTATCTTTGCTATTGCTTGCTCCGCATTTTTAGATAAAATACTATCTGCATAAATTCTGGGAACATTCTGCCCACGTTTAAGATATCCAGCTTGTTCAAGTGCTGCAATAGCAGTTTTTACACGGTTTTCTATTTGGGCTACATTATCATCCCAACCGGCTTTGCGAGCAATTTCCAAAGCGGAATTGGAAACTGTGGAACGAAATTTGGTAATGTTTTTAATCGTTTTCCAGATTTGTTGAATTTCTTTTACGGAAATTTTTGTTTGATTTAGAAGAATAAAGTGCTTATTTAGATCTTCTTCGTTAAATAAAACAAAACAATCAGCCGATATATTTTCGTCTCTGCCTGCTCTGCCCGATTCTTGAACATAGTTTTCTAAGGAATCTGATATTTCATAATGGATTACCATTCCAATATCCTTTTTATCGACACCCATTCCGAAGGCAGAAGTGGCAACCATTACTTGAACATTGCCGGCAATAAAGGCATTTTGATTTTCCGTTTTTTCTTTCACATTCATTTTACCGTGAAATGGTTTTGCATTTAGCCCGTCACCATTTAACCGTTGAGCAAGCTCAGTTGCTTTTCTGGTTCTAGAAACATACACAATTGTTGGACAATTCTTAGATTCGATTAAGTTTCTAAGCTTAGTATATTTATCCTCTTCATCTTTACTATTATATACACGGTATTTCAAATTTGTTCGGGAAGCATTTGATTTGTATATTTCTAAGTCAATTGATAATTTTTCTTCAAAATAATTGCAAATATCTTCAATTACTTTTTGCTTTGCTGTTGCAGTAAAGCAAGAAACAGGGATTTGTTGGGTTTGATTTTTCTTTTCTTGTAATGATTTGATGAAATCTGCAATATAGAGATAATCAACTCTAAAGTCTTGTCCCCACGAAGAAAAACAATGAGCTTCATCAATCACGAATCGAGCAATTTTTCTACCAAGCAATAGATGTTCAATCGTCCTTGAACGTAAAGATTCAGGCGAGATATAAAGAATTGAAGCAGAGCCGTTTTTCACTCTTTCAAAAGACTTTCCTCGCTCGATCGGATCAAGTAATCCATTGATTGTTACAGCTTCTGTAATTCCATTTTTCTCTAAATTATCAACCTGATCTTTCATCAAAGATTGAAGTGGAGATATTACAATAGTTAATCCTTTGGAGTTTTCACCTGTCATTAATGCCGGAATTTGAAATGTTAAAGATTTACCTCCACCGGTTGGGAATACTGCCAGAAGTGATCTATTTTTGATAGCAGCATTCACAGCACTTTCTTGTAATGATTCTCCTTCAAAAATTCTAAAAGAATCAAAGCCGAAGATTTTTTTTAATCCTTTCTTAGCATCAAAAACTTCATTACAATAATCGCAACCAGTAAGACACGGTTTATCTCTAAGTAAATATATTATTCTATCAATTTCAGGATAATTCTTTAAAACCCAAGGTGGAGTGATGGAATAGCGATCTGTGCAATTTATTAAAGAAAGACAATATGCAAGTTCGATTGAATAATCCTGAATTAAATTGTCCAAATTAGCATTAGAACAGATTTTCCCATAAAAATATCTTTCTATTGTTTTTCCCAAATGAAACTTCTTTTCAATCTTACCTGAAATATAAGAAAAAAAATGTTTGAATTCCACATTGTTTTCTAGAAGTAAAAAGAAAATTTGTTTTAATGTTTTATCCAACTTGTTAAATGCAGTTATCTCATCATAAAATAATTCCTTTGCTTTTTGGGAATCATTTACCGGATTATTCAATTCATTGGTTTGTAATTTATCATCCTTCAATAAACGATGATAGGGTTTTTTAGGAAACAATAACGGTGATAAATACAAAGTATCAATAACTTGTAATTCATTTATTTGATTCTCAGGAAAGTGTTTTCGTAAATAATATAAATCGTGTTTTATGATATTATGACCACAAATAAATTCAGTATTTTCAAGAAAACTTTTAAAATCTCTTATTGAATTTGAATGAAATTTACTCCCATTATCTTTTAATGCACCAATATCAAGAATTTGCTTAGTTTTGGGATCAATTTCAGTGTCGAAAAATGTTATTTGTTTCATATTAATAGCAATAACCACGAGCTAGTATTAAGATGATTTAACTTTATTGCAAATGATGTCAGTTTAAAACTCATTTCAATAGATTCTCCTAAAAACAAATTTTTTTTAACATATCGATCCTTTACTGTTAAGTCAAGAAGATAAACTCAACTACTACAAATAGGCATAACATACATACATCATGAACTTTGTTTTTGTTCTTATAACAATTCATAGGTATTATTCTTGTTCATAATAACTCCAATTTTGGGTTCATATTAACTCTAAACCTTTTATCGTTATTTTCCTTGTTTCCCAATAAATTATCTAACGGACTGCTAATATTCCGTATCGCTTCGGTAGAAATATGAGTATAAATCTCGGTGGTTTTACTTGAACTACTATATCCTAGGAATTCCTGTATATACTCTAAAGTTCTTATTTGCTCTGTTATCATAACATTTCTCTTGATCACTAATACTGCTTTAAATATAAACATTTCAAAACCAAACACCAAATATTTTATTGAATTGTTTTG
>JAQICU010000109.1 GCA_027858325.1 Candidatus Cloacimonadota bacterium | reverse complement strand
ATAACTGCTGTCGAGAACATCAATTATCCAATCCGTATTGGCAAAATCATGACATTTTGCAATAATATCGAATTCACCATACAAATTTATTGAATTAAGATAATCACCAAGTTCAGTACGAAAAGCAAATTTATCATTTAAAATAGCATTTTCAAAAATAGGTGGAATTGTATCCTGAATATTAATTACATCCAGAAGACTGTTCTCTGTTGTCCACCAATCACCAAACCACTCTAATCCGGTACAGAATACACGGGCAAAATGAATATGAGTAAAATCGGCAAATCCCCAAGGATAAAGAGTTCCCAAAAGTTCTCCTGCTAATACAGTATCACCTACAGCAACGGTTATGGAATTTTCATTAAGATGAGCATAGAGATATCCTTCTGTTTCAACTGCAGTGTTTTCATTGGCTATTGCAACACGCCAATATCTATCACCACCTGTAGTAATAATAGCTTTCACAAAACCATCATGAACAGCATAAACCTCTTGATAATCATCTCCCAGGAAATCAACTCCGGGATGAAGATAGGGAGTATCACCATATTGTTGGATCTCGGCATAGCTATTCCCAATCGGGAATGGAAAATCTTCTTCACCATAATTCAAAGGAGCATAAATGGGTTCGTGAATTCTGTTTCGTGAACTATCGAAATTGATCTCATCATTTTGTTCTATATTTTTTGAATTATTGAATTTCAGCAATTTGTAATTTGAATTATTCTTTATAACAAGATAAATTGTATTTTCGATTATCTTTGCTTCAAAAATATCTTCTGTAAATGATTGCATTTTTTGTAGTTTTTGTTCTATTTGGAAGATAGAGTGTTCGGTGAATATTAATGGAATATCATTATGGAAGAGAACTTTTCGAATTGATAGATTAAGCAAATATGAATGATCCTCAAAAATAATTTTTCCATTATCATCAACTAAAATTGCTTCACCAAAATTGTTTATATCAAAATCGACTGAACGAAAAAATTCTTCCAATTTGAAATTTGAATTATTGATAACCTGAACATTATTGCCATCGAAGAAAATAGTAAATTTCCCATTTTTTGAAGTTTTAAGATTTATCACTTTTGTAAATTCTTTTGAAAATTGCACGCTACCGGCGTTATCATAAATCCTAATTCTGGTTGGGATATTCTCGTGCTCACCGGAAAGTGTAAGAAAGCCATTATTTATTTCAAAAAGCGAATTTCCAATAAGAATATTTCCATCGATATTAATGTAATATGCACCATTCTCAATATAATATTCTGTTTTCAGAGTTTCCTCCGAATAATTAATATGACCATATTTATTCAGAGAAATATTTGCGACAAGGATTGTATTACAAAGAACAAGAAAAACCAATATCTTTTTTTTCATTTTTTACCTTACCTCTTTAACCATTATGAAAACTAAGAAAACCTCTCTACTATTATGAAGGGGGAGCAGATCATTCGCAAGGTTTTTCTTCGCGTTCTTTGCGGTAAATTATCCTTCCACCTTTCTGATTGTATCCAAAATAGTGCCATCTATCCATTCTACAACAGCAACTGCTTCATCAGAAAGTTTAGGTTTAGCAGGTATTCCGCAAATCGAATCAACTTCTTTCTTCAAATCTTTTATATCTCTAATGGGAAGTCCTGAATTCTTGGTAGCCTTAATGAGATCTTTTCTTCTGGGATTTATAGCAATTCCACGTTCGGTGATAATCACGTCTACCAATTCTCCCGGAGCTACGAGAGTTGTAACTTCATCTTTGATAACTGGAATTCTATCACGGAAAGATGGTACAGCTAGAATTGTACATTTTGCCAGCATACAATTTTGGAATCCACCGATTCCGTGCAGCATTCTACCATCGCTGTGAGTAACGCAATTTGCATTAAAATTCACATCGACTTCCGTGCTGCCCAACACGATCACATCCATCATTCTCACCATATTTCCTTTGGCGTGAAAATCGTAAATATCAAAGATATCGATCGGAATATGATTGGGATTATCACGCAGTGATGAGAGAGCTTCCAAACCAAAAGTCTGACCGTCAAAAATATAATCAGTGAGACCTTCTTTCATCATATCAACCAAGAATTTTGTGCTGCCGCCTATCACACTTCTTGCTTTGATACCTTTTTCAACCATCATCTCTTTGATGAAATGCACAAACGCCAATGACGTTCCACCGGCACCTGCCTGAAAATTAATCCCATCCTTCAAGATTCCAGCAGCATCGACAAATTTTGCACAAAGTTCAGCGATCAGTAATCTATCCGGACTTTTAGTTATTCTGGTTGTGCCGGAAACGATTTTATTTGGATCACCAATCTCATCAACAACAACCACAAAATCTACATCATTTCCCATAATTTCCCAGGGATAACAAGGATAATCGATCATAGAATCGGTTACGATAATAGTTCTATCAGCGTTTTTCACATCGGTTTTGGAAAACGAAACCGGTCCAAATGGATGCTTTCCCAAAACTCCATTTGCATTTCCTGTCATATCTGCTCCGGATGCTGCAATAACGGCAATGTCGATATGAACTTCTCCATCAGAAACAGCGCGGTATCTTCCACCGTGACTGCGCAAGTAACCCAGACCTTTCATTTTTCCGTGACTGCAAAAATCTCCGAGAGGTCCATTTAAACTTCCTTCGATATGATGAACCACGCCAGATTTCAGATGTTCAATAATTGGAGCGTGACAGGGAAAAGATGCGCTTGGAAACCATCTTAAATCTTTAATTCCAAGTTCAGCAGCAATATCGAAAATCATATTGGCAACATAATCACCATTCCGATAATGATGATGTGTCGAAATAGTCATTCCATCTTTCAAACCTGATTTTATGAGAGCATCTTTTAACGACTTAACGATCTTATTCCCATCTTTGGGATAATCGATACAGGTTGGAACACGCGGAGCTGCTCCCTTATGAGTGGGTTTGTATTTGTTTATTCCTTTAAAAGGAATAACTCTCTTTCCATTAACAATTGTCGGCACCATTCTTTCGGCAGCATTTTTTACAAATTTATCAGCTTTTTTCATTGTTTACTTCCTCCGAACTTTGCTTTATCCAAAGTTTGCTGAGCTCTTTTTACTACCGGAGCATCGATCATTTTGGAACCAAGCGAAACTACTCCAAGTCCTTTTTTCTTTGCATCATCATAAGCATTAACTATCCTCTGTGCTTTTTCGATCTCGACATCATTCGGAGCATATCCAGAATGAATTAGCGGAATCTGGCGTGGATGAATACAGCCCATTCCATCAAAACCCAGCGATTTGGAAATGAGAATATTTTGTTTGAGGGCTTCCATATCATTAACATCGGAAAATACCGAATCGATCGGTTGAATTTTTGCTGCCCGAGCAGAATTAACAATCTGTGAACGAGCAAAGAATGTTTCAGTTCCTTCTGCAGTTCGTTGTGTTCCCAAGTCTGCAGTGTAATCTTCCAAACCGATTGCCAGAGCAATCACGTTGTCAGATTTGGCAATTTCAAAGGAATTGATCACACCCAAAGCACTTTCGATGATCGGCATTAACCAGATTTTGTGATTTTTTTTATTCAGTTTTCTAATTTTAGTATCAACTTTTTTTATCTGCTCAACAGTTTCACATTTAGGAACGAGTATCAGATTTACGTTATGAGGAACGATAAGTTCCAAATCGTCCAAACCCTGCGGCAATTGATTTATACGTACCATTCGTTCTGCTCCGTAGAAATTCACAGAACGAAGTGTGTTCCTAACCAAAATGGCAGCTTCTGCTTTTTTGGCTGGCGCTACCGAATCTTCCAGATCGAGAATGATTCCATCCGGTTTGTGGATTCCCGCATTTAAAGCTAATTTAGGAGTATTTCCCGGAAGGTAGAGTCGTGATCTACGAAAGCGTTCACGTTTTGTTTGATTTGTGTTTTCGGGAATGATAGACAGCAGATATTCTTTGCCTGTATCGACGAGCTGCTTGAGAGCAGCTTCGATGCGTGCTGCAATTACATAATCCAACGCTCCGCGATCCTCAATTTTTATTTTGGCATTTTTGATGCCAAAAAACTTGAGTTCATCTTTAGTCAGAGATATGATATGATCTTCGAAATATTCTTTGACTTTGCTGATCAATTCAATTTTCAATCCGCCACTTTTTATAAGTTCTATTGTTACTTTACAATCGGAGCGAATCTCTTTTCCATAATTTCCGGCTGTTCCAATTTTAGCCATAATTACTCCCATATTATTTTATTTTATAAATTCTTCTAAATATTGAAAATCTTTCTCTAATTTACCCTGATGTGTAATACAGGCAGATTTTATTTCATTTGGAAGAGATGAATCAGCAATTGAATTTGAATAATCGTTTAAGAGAATGCTTTCCATAAATGGCGTCAGAGATTTTGAAAAACAATCTGATGCCTCTTTGGGGAATTCGCAAGGAAGATTATCAACAGCCATTACGGCAAATCCTTCACCTTCATAACCATCCGTTTCTATTCCTGTTTTTGCATCGTAAATAAACACTGGATTATCCGGCCAGGTTCCTTTCACAGTAGCCTGCACAGATCCTTCAATATCGCAGGTGATATCTCCGATAATTACCAATTTTTGATTTTTTCCCTGAATATTTATTAAGTATGAATTTGGCAGAAAAACAGGGCATTCCGATGTCCAATAAATAGCATTCATATAAACGCTGCAATAGGGCAGATACTGATCTAACTTCGATTTATATGCAGAGTTATTTGCAAAATAATCCTGAAGAGAAAAAACTCCGCCGTCTTTTCTCTCTACTAAATGTTGTTCCTTAAAAACCGTAAGATATATCTTATTATCTTGATAAGTGTGGGAATGTTCTTCAAGTTGATTTGGAGAAATTTCTACAATTGGTAATGCAGAAAGAATTTTCTGACAACCTTGCGACACGTGACCATAACCCAGAAGGAAAATATTGAGTGGTGTTATTTCTGAAGGAAGTCCGTTCAGCTCTATCTCTTTTCCAATCTTGCTGATTTGATCAATCGCATTTTGAACGGAATTATATTGGTAGGAATGTTTTATCTGCAGGAAAGGTGTTTCAATATTGAATTGTTGTTTAAGCCTTTGTCCCAAACCGTGAAGCGTATCGACCATACCTGCGTAGCCAGCAAATTTACCAAAGAAAACCAACCTTCTGTTTTGATCATCTTCAATTTTTTCATAATCAAGCAGGGTGATCTTTTTATCTAATATATTTTCTAAAAGAGGCATATTGTAATCCTGCCCTTTGATAGTATGAGAAAAGAAAAGATGCGGCTTTCCGGGAATTAGACTATCAATTGGAATCTCTTTTACACCGATGATGAAATCACATTTTGATAGATCATCATTCAATATTGCGCCTGCATTCTTATATTCTTCATTTATATAAATTCTGGTTTCGGATGGTTGAACAAAGACTTCAAATCCTTTTTGGATAAGTTCATTCACCGCTTTTGGGTTTAATGGAACACGACGTTCCCATTTATTTTTAGTTTCTTTTACAATTCCTAATTTTTTCATATTCTTCCTTTACCAAAATTACCTTGAAAAAGTTTAAAAGTATTTTCTTCCTGCTAAACCTTTTCAACGGTTTGAGTCTGACCACATTCATTGCTTTTATTACCCTTGAGAAGGTCGATTTGAGAGAAATACTCCGTGGGTACCCTTTCTCAAGGTTTTTCTTCACAGCCGATTCTTCTCTAATAAAATCTCTCGATAACTTTTATATCCAGATTCTCCAATTCATTCAGAACGGGATTATAGATATCAGGTAAGATTGGCATATGAACGCCTTTTACAGTGATCTTGTTTTGAAGGATCATATGAACACCAATTGCAGCAGGAAGTGAAACTGTTCTTGCCATTGAAGTATCACCATTTGGAATTCCGTAATCTATCATTGTTGAGGTAATTTTTTGAGTTTTATTCGGATATTCAGCAGTGAATTTATGATGCAGAACCAGAAGGTCTCGCTCACCTTCTTTATAACTCATTTTTTCCAGCATAATTGCTGTGAGCACATCAACTGCACCTCCTTTTTTAATTGGGATCGGAGTATCATCAAAGAAACCGAGCCATTCGAATTTCTTAAGGACTACGCTTTCTTCTGATAGATTGTATTTTTCCATCAAGAGCATTTTTAGGCATTTATCTTTTTCTGTTTTGAACATTTTGGTAAGAATGAATTCTTTTACAGTTCCCGACAGATTATCAAATATTTCGTCTTCTTTATAAAATCCCATTTGTGACATAATGTACCAGGTTTCGCAGTGGCTGATATTTCTAAAAGTTCCACGATACATTGTATTCACATCTTTTAGGTCATAAAGGTCAATGTAGTCTAACGAGTTCCGGTTTGGATATGCTTCCAGTGTTCCAGCACCTTTCACATCCACCAACCAGTAATTCTTAAAAAGGTTTTTGCCTTCGATCTCTTTGATTTCACCATTGATCATAAATTTTGCTCCGTTACCAGCAGCTTTCAACACACCTTTGGGAGCCCATGAGAATTTGTATCCGAGAGGATTCGTATTTGCCTCTGGAGCAGGTAAACCGCCGCAATAGCTCATAAAACTAACGATTTTCCCACCTTCATCTTGAACTTTGTGGAATATTCTCATTGCGCTCATATGGTCGATTCCGGGGTCAACACCGATTTCATTCAGAATGATAATTCCAGCATCTTTTGCTTGCTGATCCAACTCGCGCATTTGCGGACTGATGTAGGAAGTTGTGACCATATTAGTTTTGAACTCGATACATTTCTTGGCAACTTCCACGTGCAGAGTTGCTGGAAGCAAGCTCACAACCAGATCACAGTTTTTAATCAATTCTTCTACACGGGCTTTATCATTGATATCCAATTGAATGCCATCAACGTTTTTGTGTGGTTTTGCTACACCCAAAGCTTTTTCCAAAACAATATCTGCAACAGTGATAAGATATTTATAATCTGCAAGATAATCGACCATCGGCTTTACTACGTGTCCCGCTCCGAAGATCGTTATTTTTTTGCTCATTATTTTTCTCCCATTTTTATTATTTTTTGAGGCAAAAATGGGAATTTTAAAAAACGTGTCAACCTTATTATAAGAGGATTAATTATTTCAAATATTTGATAAAATAAAAAGTAAATTAAATAGTAATCAAAATTTAGTAATACTTAGTATTAAAAGAAAAAGGTAAGATTGCTCTCACCCAACAATTTATTATTTCTCTTCCTTTTTAAAAATTATAAACGAATAAAGAATGGAATATGACATGAGAACCATAAATATAACAAACATTATTGTGATAGCTGTTGCATTATTGCCCCAGATTGCAGGGACAAAGATCATTAAAAGTCCACTTAAAACAAAGCAGATGCCACCTACTTTATGCGTTTTGCGCCATACATACTCTGAAGAGAGTGTCCAGGGTGTACGAATTCCAATAAAGAAACTAGAAGGCATTTTCGGCAGTATATTTCCTAGTAAGATGAACATCAACCCGAGAGCGTATTAAATAAAACTTCCGGTTGTTGAAACCAGTTCTGCCCCAAGAAGTAAAGTGTAGATATGAATTATAGCAAAAAAGAAAATTACTATGTTTGTGATAATAGGAACCATGCGGGAAAATCTTTCCGGAGCTTCACGGTATCGAACTGAAAAAACAGGAAGGACCAGCATGAAAATAAATAGGAAGACATTAATTCCCGGAAATAATAGGATAGCTGTCCATTTGCCTGTGTAACCGTCAATCTCACCACGAAAATTCCAATGACTCGGGATCTTTGCTTCACTTGCAATAAACGAACTGAGATAAAGTGCCAATGCTATCTGCACAATGATGATGATAATACTTATCCAAAATTTCTTATTCATTGTTACTCTCCTTTTTCCCCAAAATAGTTATCATGTATGAAAGAAAATCTTCTAACACACTTGTATTTAAAAAATAGATTATAAACTGACCATTTTTTTCCGATTGGATTAGATCAGCATTTTTTAGTGTTTTT
>JAQICU010000082.1 GCA_027858325.1 Candidatus Cloacimonadota bacterium | reverse complement strand
GTTCAGGTCGCTTTATTAACTACTCGCATTAAAGAGATAACGGAACATTTGAAAATCCATAAAAAGGATTATCATACTCGCCGCGGTCTACTTAAATTAATTGGTCAAAGGCGGAGATTGCTAGACTATCTTATGAAAAAAGATATCAAACGTTATCGTAAAGTTATTAAGACACTTGGACTCAGGAAATAATATATTTTGGAGTTAACGGAAAGGGGATAAAACCCCTTTCTTTACTTTTTAGAAGAAAAACCTTAACAAAATAAAGTAGAATAATTATTTATACCACAGATAATTATAAAGTATAAATAAGAAAATGAAATGCGGAGGAATGGAGCAATAAGCTAAGTTCAGTATTCTGGCTTTAGTCTATTGCTTTAATCTCCGTGAAAACCTGGCTTAACAATTGAGCCAAAATGGAGAAAAAATGCACAATTTTAACATTAAGAAAAAGTCAATCGAGATCGCCGGCAAAACCTTAACAATGGAAACCGGTAAAATGGCAAAACAAGCTAATGGTGCTGTATTCATCACTTATGGTGAAACCAGCGTATTAGTTACGGCAACAGCTTCAAAAGAAGCAAGGGAAGGAACAGATTTCTTTCCATTAACAGTAGATTTTATCGAAAAAATGTATGCTTCCGGTAAAATCCCGGGCGGTTTTTTTAAAAGAGAAGCCAGACCTACAACTCAGGCTACTTTGAATGCCCGTCTTATCGACAGACCAATCCGACCACTCTTTCCAAAAGGATTTAGAAATGCAGTTCATATTGTTGTTACTGTTCTTTCCTACGATGGAGAAAATGATCCAGGTATGTTGGGAATTTTGGGCGCATCTGCTGCTCTTTCAATTTCCGATATTCCTTTTCACGGTCCTTGTGCCAGTGTGAAAGTAGGTGTTGTGAATGATGAGATCGTAATCAATCCCACTGTTCAGCAATTTGAAGAATCTGTACTCGATCTAGATGTTGCAGGCACAAAAGCTGCTGTCGTAATGATAGAAGCCGGAGCTAAAGAAGTTTCGGAAGAAACTATTATGAATTCTATTTACACTGGTCATGAAGTCATTAAAAAACTGGTTTCCTTGCAGGAAGAGTTAGTTAAAGAAGCTGGCAAAGAAAAAATGGAAGTTGAACTAAAGGTGACTCCAGCAGAAATCATTCAAGAAGTAGAAAAGAATTTTGGCAAAGCAATCGATAAAGTAGCTCATCTTCATGGTAAGTTAGAAAGATATGAAGCAATTGACGCCATCAAAAAAGAAATGATGGAGAAGTATGCTGAAGAACTTGGTGAAGAATTTGCTAATCAAGAAAAACATTATAAAGATGCTTTTGATGATGTTTTCACAAAATCTGTTAGAAACGCGATTTTAAAAGACAATCACCGAGCCGACGGTAGAGGAATGGACGATATCCGACCTATAACCTGCGAATTGGATATTCTTCCACGTGTTCATGGTTCAGCACTTTTTACCCGTGGTGAAACACAATCATTGGGAACTGTAACTTTAGGTAACAGCCGCGATGAACAGATCATTGACGGTTTGGCAGAAGAATACAAAAAATCTTATTATCTTCATTACAATTTTCCACCATTCAGCGTAGGTGAAGCTGGATTTATGAGAGGTCCCGGACGTAGAGAATATGGTCATGGAGCTTTGGCAGAACGAGCTTTACTACCAATGATCCCTTCTAAAGATGATTTTCCATATACCTTGCGAGTCGTTTCAGAAATATTGGAATCAAATGGCTCATCTTCCATGGCAACAGTTTGTAGTGGAACTTTGGCTCTGATGGCTGCCGGTGTACCTCTTAAAAAGCCGGTTGCTGGAATTGCAAACGGACTTATCATGAAAGGTGATGACTTTGTTGTTCTTACTGATATTCAAGGTTTAGAAGACCACCTCGGTGACATGGATTTCAAAGTTACCGGAACCAGAGATGGAATCACAGCTATGCAGATGGATATCAAAATTGAAGGAATCACAAAAGAGATTATGGGAATTGCTTTGAAAAAAGCTCAAACTGCCCGTTTCTATATATTGGATAAAATCATTGAAACCATTTCAGAGCCGAGATCCGAATTAGCTGAAACTGCTCCCAAAATCGAATCTATCAAGATTGATCCTGATAAAATCGGTGCAGTAATTGGCTCAGGTGGAAAGATGATCAAGCATATTATCGAAATAAGTGGAGCTGATGTGAACATCGATGATGATGGAACAGTGAGCATCTCATCTTCCAACAAAGAATCCATAGACAAAGCTTTTTCAATTGTAAAAGATATTGTTTCCGATCCGGAAATGAATAAGATCTATCTTGGTGAAGTTACGCGTATTGAAGTTTACGGAGCATTTGTAAAATTCATGAGTGATACAAAAGAGGGCTTAGTTCACGTTTCTCAATTACACAAAGATCGTGTCGCAAATGTAGGAGATATGCTAAAACTTGGTGATAAAGTTAATGTGAAATTTATAGGTTTCGATAGAGGTAAAGTAAAACTTACAATGAAGGGTGTAGACGGAAATCCTGAACATAAACCAGGAAGTTCACCAACGCCACCTCCTGCTCCAAGAAGAAGCTATAATAACAAAGACAATAGAAGAGACAATAGAAGATAAAAGTGGAGATCAATTATGGATTATAAAATCAAAGATATTTCACTGGCGAAATTTGGTAGAAAAGAGATACTCATTGCCGAGAAAGAAATGCCTGGTTTGATGACTTTGAGAGAAAAATATTCCAAAGATAAACCACTAAATTATGTAAAAATAATGGGTAGTTTGCACATGACCGTGCAGACTGCCGTTTTAATTGAAACTCTTGCTGAATTAGGAGCAGATATCAGATGGGCGAGTTGCAACATATTTTCAACTCAAGATCATGCAGCAGCAGCAATTGCAGAATCCGGTATTCCCGTTTTTGCCTGGAAGGGTGAAACAATTGAGGAATATTGGTGGTGTACACTTCAAGCTTTATCTTTCCCGGATGGAATGGGTCCAGATCTTATTGTTGATGATGGTGGAGATGCAACTTTATTAATTCACAAAGCTGTAGAATATCAAAAAGATCCTTCAATTGCAGATGAAGACTATGAGAGTGAAGACTTGAGTTCTATTTTCTTTCTTTTAAAAAATGAAAATGACAGTAATTGGCAGACAATTGCTGATAATATTAAAGGTGTTTCTGAAGAGACAACAACAGGTGTTCATCGTTTATATCAGATGGTGGAAAAAGGTGAATTACTTTTCCCAGCCATTAATGTAAACGATTCTGTAACAAAATCTAAATTTGATAATCTTTATGGCTGTAGAGAATCACTGGCAGATGGTATCAAGCGCGGTACAGATGTAATGGTCGCTGGAAAAGTAGTAGTAGTCTGCGGATATGGAGATGTTGGAAAAGGTTGTGCCCAATCGATGAGAGGATTCGGCGCTCGTGTTATCGTAACTGAAATTGACCCGATCTGTGCCTTACAGGCAGCGATGGAAGGATTTGAAGTTACAACTCTGGAAGATGCTTTGCAAGAAGGAGATATCTTTGTTACAGCTACAGGAAACTGTGATGTAATTACAGTAGAACATATAAAAAGCATGAAAGATCAGGCAATCGTCTGTAATATAGGTCATTTTGATAATGAGATCCAAGTTAATAAACTCTATACTTTTCCTGAAATTAGAAAAGTTGAGATAAAACCGCAAGTTCACCAGATTTTCTTCCCAGAAGGAAACTCGATCATTCTCCTCTCGGAAGGTAGACTTGTAAATCTTGGTAATGCAACCGGTCATCCATCTTTCGTAATGAGCAATTCATTTTCTAACCAGGTGTTGGCTCAGATCGAACTCTGGCAGAATGAACATGAGAACAAAGTTTACATCCTTCCCAAACAACTGGATGAAGATGTAGCTAGATTCCATCTTGAAAAACTGGGAGTGAAACTTACAAAGCTAACAAAAAAACAATCAGAATATGTTGATATTCCCAAAGACGGACCATACAAACCTGATCATTATAGATATTGAATTAATTCAAATTCAGGAGAAATTTGTTAAATGAAAAAGATCATTAAGAAGATCGAAGACAAAACGGCAGTTGTTGGTATTGTAGGGCTTGGCTATGTTGGTCTGCCAATGGCAGTTACGGTTGCAAGAAAGGGTTATAAAGTTATAGGTGTAGATGTTAGTGAGTATGCTGTAAACCATGTTAATGCCGGTAATAATTACATTGGTGATGTAGATGATGCTGAACTTAAGGAACTTGTTAAAAAAGGTATGCTGACTGCAACATTCGATTATTCTGAGATGAAAGAAGCAGATGTGATCATGGTGGCTGTTCCTACACCGCTTGATAAATATCAGCAACCTGATTCCTCTTATGTGCATGCATCAGTAAATTCCCTTGCAGAAAATGTTTCAAAAGGGACTCTTGTAATATTGGAAAGTACAACTTATCCTGGTACAACTGAAGAGATCGTAGCACCTGCTTTTGAAAAAAAGGGTTTTAAAGTTGGAGAGGATATCTTTGTGGCATTCTCACCTGAACGAGTAGATCCTGGCAACAAAGATTACAAAACAAATAATACACCTAAAGTTGTTGGTGGTATGACTGCAAATTGTAATAAAATTTCAGAAGTTTTCTACAATTCAATTTTAGATGCTCCAATTCATCTTGTTTCAACACCGGCTATCGCAGAAATGGAAAAGATCTATGAAAATACTTTCAGAAATATTAATATCGCTTTAGCAAACGAGATGACAATTCTTTGTGAGAAGATGAATATTGATGTTTGGGAAGTGATTGAAGCAGCAAAAACCAAACCTTACGGTTTCATGGCATTCTATCCCGGACCTGGTATTGGCGGACACTGTATTCCGTTGGATCCATTCTATTTAACTTGGAAAGCTAGAGAGTATGGCTATCATACAAGACTTATCGAACTTGCTGGAGAGATAAATAATGAAATGCCGCAATTTGTTATAACAAAATTGATGAAACTTCTAAATGAAAAAGGGCTGGCTTTATCCAAAGCAAAGATCCTTCTTTTAGGTGCAGCTTATAAAAAAGATATTGAGGATATGCGTGAATCACCAATTCAGGATCTTATAGTATTATTGGAACAGAACGGCTCTCAGTTTGATTATAATGATCCACACGTTCCAACTTTCCATAATGAATTAAATGATAAACATTACAAATCAGTAAGTTTAAATAATATTGGAGATTACGATGCTGTGATCATTGTAACGGATCATACAGCTTATGATTATAATGATATTGTCAAGCGTTCTAAACTTGTTCTTGATACAAGATTTGCCTGCAATGGCAAGAAAGCTGATAATTTAGTTAGAATGTAATTTTTGGAAGGGAATATTTCGGTGTCCCATTAATTTATGGCTACTAATAAACCGGTTGAAATTGAAGAACTTTTCGGTGATCTGAATCCCGGAGAAGGCGATTTTAAATGGTTTGTTGTTCATACTAAACCAAGATGCGAAAAAAAACTTGCTGAATATTCACAGCAATATGAAATTAATTATTATCTTCCTTTGTTAGACAGTATACGCGTATACAAAAACAGGAAAATAAAGTTTACAAAACCAATGTTTCCCGGTTATGTTTTTGTTAAGTGTAATCAGAAAGGAAAAAGACAGCTTACAATTACGGGTTTTGTTGCTTATTGGCTTCCGGTGCAGAATCAAAGAGAGTTGATTGACGATTTAAAACAGATCTATTCAGGACGAGAATTAGGTGTTGAATTTGTACGAGCAGAATTCTTGGGACAGGGTACAAAAGTCGAAATTCAAAAAGGACCATTTACAGGACTTATTGGCTATGTGAAAGATCAGAAAAATGTGAAAGAAGTAATTTTGCAAGTAACTCTGCTTCGGCAGGCAGTTTCAGTCTCAGCAAGAGCAGATCAAATAAAAGTAATACGATAGGAAGGGGAATGAAAATATTAGTAACTGGTGGAGCAGGTTTCATAGCTTCACATGTTGTAGATAAATACATAGAGCTTGGTAATGAAGTTGTCGTAGTTGATAATTTATCAACCGGTTTTAAGTATAATGTGAATCCCAAAGCAAAATTCTATAAGATAGATATTCGCTCAAAAGAATTAGAACAAATATTTAAAGATGAAAAACCTGAGATCGTGAATCACCATGCAGCTCAGATCAGTGTTCCTATTTCGGTAAAAGAACCGGAACTTGATGCAGAAGTTAATGTAATAGGTTTTTTGAATATTCTACAGAATTGTGTGAAATTTAAAGTAAAGAAAGTAATCTTCATTTCTTCCGGTGGTGCTGTTTATGGTGAAGCAGAGGAATATCCTACAACAGAGAATTATGATCCCAAACCTCTCTCACCTTATGCAATTCATAAATACGTATCGGAAAAATATTTGTATTTTTTCCATCATCAATACGGCTTGAAATATACGGTGCTGAGATATGCAAATGTATTCGGACCACGTCAAATTCCTCATGGAGAAGCCGGAGTAGTTTCCATCTTTATTACAAATTTCAGAGATAATAAAAAAACATATCTCTATGCTTTTGATGAAGAACCAGACGGGATGATCCGCGATTACGTTTTTGTAAGAGATATCGTTAATGCCAATGTACTGGCGTTAGATAGAGGAGAACTTGTGGCTTTTAATATCGGTACCGGTTTAGAAACAACAACCGGACAGATTTATCGAGAAATTGCTTTACAGATGAATACGAAAATTGAACCTGTGCGAGAGGGAGCAAGACCCGGGGATATTAGGAGAAGTTGTTTGAATATAGAGAAGGCAAAGAACGAGTTTGGTTGGGAGCCAAAATACTCTTTGTCAGATGGTGTGAGAGAAACAATTGATTTTTTCATGAATAAAAAATAAGGAGATCGTATGCCGAAAATCGAAGAGATCAACATTAAGCAATTGAAATTACCAAAGAAAAAAATAATTACAGGAGTAATTATTCTGGCAGTGGTAATTTTCTTTGCGACGGGTTTATATACTATAAATCCGGAAGAATTAGGTGTTATCCAGAGATTTGGAAAATACCTTTCAACTACACAACCGGGGCTGCATTTCAAAATCCCATTTGGTGTAGATAATCTTACAAAAGTTAGAGTTAAACATGTATTTAAGGAAGAATTCGGATTTAGAACTTTGCAAGCTGGAGTACGCACAAAATATTCAGCTCAAAGTTATAAACATGAAGCAGTTATGCTTACAGGTGATTTGAATATTGCAGATGTAGAATGGATAGTTCAATATAGGATAAAAGATCCTGTTAATTATTTATTTAATGTAAGAAATGTGGAAGAGACAATGCGTGATGTTTCCGAGTCTGTAATTCGAGAAGTTGTAGGAGATCGCAGTGTGGATGAGGTTATTGTTCTTAATAGAAAGGAAATCGCAGATATTTCAGTTATCATGCTTCAAGAGCAGCTTGATGTTTATAAAGCAGGTTTGGAGATAGTAACAATAAAGCTGCAGAACGTTAATCCTCCTGAAGCAGTTAAACCTGCCTTTAATAATGTTAATTCAGCAAAACAGGGAAAAGAAAGGATCATAAATGAAGCTTGGGAAAAATATAACCAGGTGATTCCTGAAGCACAAGGAAAGGCAAAGAGAACCATTGAAGAAGCAGAAGGATACGCTATTAACAGAGTTAACAGAGCCAATGGTGATGCAAATCGTTTTATCCAAAGGTACAATACATACCGTTATTCGAAATCTGTAACCAAGAAAAGACTTTATTTGGAAATGATGGAAAAAGTTCTTCCAAAAGTTGAGAATAAATACATTGTTGATGATAAACAGAATAATGTGTTGCCTCTCTTGAATCTTGGACAGGGAGGTAAATAAAATGAAGACTAAAATAAATTTCGTTCTAATCCTATTGGCACTAATTTTATTATTTAATGCCTTTTATATCATAGACGAGAGACAACAAGTTATCATCACTCAATTTGGTAAACCGGTAGGTGATGCCAATAAAACTGCTGGATTGCACTTTAAGATTCCTATAATTCAGAAAGTACATTATTTTGATGAGAGAATACTGGAATGGGATGGAGAAGCGAAACAGATTCCAACCTCAGATAAAAGATATATCTGGATCGATACTTTCTCACGCTGGCAGATCATTGACCCCTTGGAGTTTTATGAAACTACTCGTTACGAAAGCAGCGCACATAGTAGATTGGATGACATTATCAGCGGTATAACACGTGATGTTATCAGTTCCAATAAATTGTTGGAAATAGTGAGAAGTTCCAATAGGGAAATGACATTTACTTCCGAGTATTCTGACAGTAAGTTGGAAGATGTTATCAAAGACAAGATCATAAATGGTCGTCAGGCAATTTCTGATTCAATCTTTGCAAGCTCAGAAATACAAATTGCTGAGTATGGCATCAAGTTGATTGATGTTCGTATAAAGAGACTTAACTACAATCAGGAAGTTCAAGGGAAAGTATTTGAGAGAATGATCTCTGAAAGGAATAAGATCGCTGCAAAATATCTATCAGAAGGAGAAGGGGACTCTTCCGAGATATCAGGTAAAATGCAGAGAGAGCTGGATCAAATTCAATCTGAAGCATATCAAACAGCTCAAGAGATCAAGGGTAAAGCAGATGCTAAAGCTATCAATATTTATGCAAATGCTTACAAAAGAGATCCTGATTTCTATGAATTCATTAAAACTCTGGAAACTTATGAAAAAACAATCGATAACAAGAATACTATTATCATGACAACTGATAGTGATTACTATAAGTTCCTGAAGAAAATGCAATAAATGAACAATAAATATCCAGACGAATACTGGATGAAGTTCGCAATAGATGATGCAAGATCGGCACTTCTGGAAAATGAGGTGCCGATCGGTGCTATTTTAGTTAAAAATAACAAACTTATCGCTTCCGCACACAACCGTACAAACGCTACAAATAATGGACTAGCTCATGCTGAGAAACTTGTTATTGAAGAAGTTATTGCGAATGGTGAGAAGTTTTTAAATAATTATTCTCTTTATGTAACTGTTGAGCCATGTCTGATGTGTGCCGGTATTATTATTTGGTCGCGAATTGGAGAAGTTGTCTTTGGCTGCTATGATGAAAAGGCAGGAGCTGCGGGTTCTATTTATAATGCTTTATTAGATAAAAACTTAAATCATAATCCAGAATTAATATCCGGTGTTTGTGAAGTAGAATGCTCCAATTTAATGAAAGATTTTTTTGAGAACAAAAGGAAAATAGAGTAACCTTAGACTGACACTAAGTACGATTTAGCGATTATTTGTTCTTTTCTTGTTCGCAAGTTGAACTTACGGATACAATTAGATTGATAAGTTCAACTTATTAACCAGAAAATAATTCCTTAAGACAGATCAAGAATACCCTGACGAATAACCGATATTATCAAATCAATTTCTTTGCTAGTTATGGCAAAATGGGGAGTGAACCTGAGTCCATTTACTCCACCATGTATCATATTTATGCCGTGTTTCCGCAGATAATATTCAAATCCCTTTTTAGCTACTACTTTGTAGTATTTTTGGTTCAACTCAGCATTTATAATGAGTCCAGTTCCAACCACACTGGAGATTGCCTGAGGGAATTCTTTAGCAAGTTCTTGCAATTTTAATTTGAATTCTTTTCCTTTTTCAATAATGTTTTCTCTGATCTCATTTGTGATACTATTCAGAACAAGACTTCCTATTTCCAATGCTCGTGGGTTTGTTGTCATTGTATTTCCATAAACTCCGGGAATATAAATATCAGCAAATTCTTCTGTTAAGGCTAGAACTGATAAAGGATATTGTCCAGCATTCAAAGCTTTGGAATAGGTCTCACAATCTGGAGCTTTACAATCTTCAAAACCAGGATAATCGATAATACTTAATACACCATGTGTTCTCAGTGCAGCTTGAATAGAATCTACGATCAAAATAGTTCCATGTTTAGTGGTTAATTCACGTGCCAGATCATAGAATTCACGATTGATTGCCAGACCAGAGACTCCTTCACCCATAACTGGTTCAATATAAAAAGATTCAATGAAAACATTATCTATCTTGGCTAGTTCAAACATCTTTTTCAAAGCTTCAAGGTCATTAGGAGGAACTACCAATAAATTTTGGTTGTTCTTAACAGAATATAGATTATTTTGATAATTCTGCTTAGTAGAATCGGAAACCATTGCAGCACGATATGTTCTACCGTGAAATCCACCTTCTAAAGACTGCTGTTTAACTTTTTCATATTCATTAGGTTCTTTTTCCATTTGGATTTTTGTATTTATATCACAAATACGAGCTGCAACACTAATTGCTTCTGAACCGCTATTCATACAGATGAATTTTGTATAAGGACAATTACCACGTTTGTGCCCAATTTCTTTCTTCAGGAGGTCTGCAAAGCGTTTTTGACTGAATTGTGGTGTCATCACATTAACCATCACCCAAGGCTGTGACATTGAATTGAGTAAGTCACGTGAAGCATGTCCCATCCCCAGCATACCATAACCTCCGGAATCGTGCAAAACTGCTCCATGAGCTGTAACTATCCAAGGACCAAGCGCACTTAATGCTACATACGGACTTCTGGTATTTTCGGGATAAAAATTTTCAAAATCTTTTTGTAGTAATAGGCACAATTGTGTCTCCGATAGTTTAAGCTCTTCAGTAAAATCTTTTTGTAATCTTTTATGTTCAAGATAGGCAGTTTTAATTACCTTTTGTAAATTTTGATCCGTCTCTATAAAATCTTCTAATACATTATCCGAAAGACCTATTGTATTAATCTCTCCTGAATAATCTCTGATTTTTTGTAGTTTATTAAGTAATAAATCTTTCATTATATCTCCCTTTTCTCTCATAGAATTAAATTTTAATATTTAGCTACATTATAATTTATTAATAATTCTCATTTATTTAAATATCT
>JAQICU010000348.1 GCA_027858325.1 Candidatus Cloacimonadota bacterium | reverse complement strand
TTAGCTTTTTCAACGCCTTCGGAATAGATCTTTTCAGTTAATTCCTGAAGTTTCTTTTCCATCAAATTCTCCATTTATTTTTATTTTTATGTTTTTATTGTATCAACGTTCTTTAACGTCGTCTCTTATATCACATGTAAAGTAAGAAATATTCGTTATTCAACTGCAATTCTTGCTTGTTCTTCACACGCGAGGTTAATTTATGTTTTTTTTTAATATATTGTCAAGTTATTTTATTATATATTTATATCTCTGCAACCAATTCAATTGACATACATATAACAACTATTCTGCAAGATATACATCTTACACATCTTGTATCCCCTGAAAATACAAATCGTCACATATTACACTATCTGTATATATGCATAATACATATACAATATATTTGTCTAATACAAAAAAAGGCAAACGTATTAGTTTGCCTTTTAATTATATGTTTTACTTCTCTATTCTTTTGTTGGATTTATCGCTGTAACTTTATAAAATCTTTTTGCCACTGTTAAATTTACTGTCCATTCTTCACCACTAAAAAATCCGTTTGTATCAACGGTAAAGATGCCATAAGGATCATCTGATGAATATATCAAATATCCGGATGCTCCTGTAACAGGATCCCATGTTATTATAATTGTGTTTGGAGAATATGATATCGCAATATTCTCAGGTCCATCTATCGGAATTCTTCCTTCCCACTCCAAATAAGGATATCCACTATTTAGACTTGAATGAATTTTCCAAATTGGAGTCGAGAAATCCCAATTTACAAATGTTGATTGAGTTTGCATTTCTGCTGTTGTTTTCCCTGTACCTCCATCTGAGGTTGCTTGTCCACTAGTTTGAGTATCCCAATAATTATCTGTAGTTGTACCACCATCTTTGATTCCCATTAGCCCACCATCCAAATCACCGGCTGGTGCAGTAACACTTCCAACAGAGTAGCAATTCGTTATAGTTGATATATAATCATACCCTATTAGACCACCGGCATACGCAGTATAAGTATGTCCAGTACATACAACAGAACCAGTCGCATAACTATTTGATATTTCTGTAAAATCAGCTTCACCTATAAGGCCACCAACAGCTAATGCTCCTTCAACTTCGGTATCTGAATAACAATTTGATATAGTTGTTGTTCCTTCAGAATAACCAATCAGTCCTCCAGTAAAATCTGTACCGCTAGCGGAACCTAAAGAATAACTGTTTGAAATAGCTGAAGATTCACACAAACCAATTAAACCACCACTACAGTCATAGGCATCGTTATATTTACCTTTGTTTCCTAATGTTGTAACATTTGCATAACTATCCAATACGGTTGATCCGTTGCAAAAACCTATCAACCCTCCAATATAGTTAGCTCCTTCTAAAGTACCGATTGAAGAACAACCTGAGATTGTTGAGTTTGTATAATTATATCCTACTAAACCACCGATATAATCTCCATTCGCTACTACATTAGATGTTGTATGAGAAGAATTTATACTTGATTCATCATTTGTTCCTACTAAGCCACCGATATAAATATTACCTAATACATTTACAGAAGAAGTACAGTTAGCTATTGCAGCAAAATCATTATAACCTACAAGACCCCCAACTTCTGAATTTCCATTCACACTTCCGCTAGATGTACAATTAGTTATTGATGAGCCGTTAAAGCTATAACCTACTAATGCACCAACATAATCTAAACCGGTTATATCAACGTTGATTAAATTAATGTTTTCTAAAGTTCCACCAACATTATAACCAAATAATCCAATTACATCTGCTAATGGATTGTTAATATATAAATTTGATATTGTGTAATTATCTCCATCATAATTTCCTGTAAAAGAAGTAGTAGCATTTCCAATCGGAATCCAACCAGCTCCTAAATTCCATGGAGCTACTCCAAGATCAATATCTGCTACCTGCACAAAATTAGAGCTTAAGAAATACCTTACTGAATCCAATTCTGCTATATTACTTACTTGATAAGGGTTTAAGTTAGTTCCATCACCTCCTGCAAAAGCAAACAATCCTGTGATCATTGCTAGAAATAACATGGTAACAGTAAACTTTCGTTGCAATAATTTCATTTTTCATCCCTCCACTTCATTAATAAAAGACTTCAGATTAAAAATACTCATATTTTAACAACTTGTCAATTGTATAAAAACAAAAAAAGCGACTGTAATAGTCGCTTTTTTTTAATCACTCATACTTATTTCATTAAATCATAAAAATCAGAATCCGTAATTGTTCCTTCTCCAGCATAACCACCTGTCCATCGATAATTTCTATTTAGACCAGTGATAGGTACACCATCATCATCCGGACCTGGACCCCAACCTATACCACAATCAAAGTCGTCATCATAGAATCTCTTATCCTGAATGAAAGAAAAACCAACTTCGCTACTACCGTTATCAACAGAGTTTGAACCGGTACTTTCACCTTGTGAATTAATAATCAAACTTCCTATGTTGTAGAACGACATATCAGTATTACCTGATGATACAGCAACATCTCCTTCACCTAAGTAAAATCCAACTGTACAAAATGCAAATCCTGAAATATCAGTAAAGTCAAGTTGATTATCTCTGCCACCTGCAGCTCCGACATAATCTTCAACAGTTGATTCTGTAAGAGCTAAACCAGACATTACACTTATCTGACTATCAGGGTATATATCGTACATAGCTTCATACAACTTTGCCAACATTTCCATTGTTGGATCTGCCAATTGTGAAGCTGAGTATTGCTCGTACTCATCTCGTAAAAATCTCAATTCGTGTAAGTACAGGTCATCAATGACTTTTACTACATCTTCTTCAGTGAACAAAGTAAAATAGTCACTTGAAACTCCAAAAATAGAAACATCAGAATAATCGGTTGGAACTGCAATAGCCTCCACCATACCTTGTCCTACTTGGATACTTTCTATAACACTTCCACCTGTTGAAATATCTGCATAAGTTATAGTATGACCTTCAGCATCATCTGCTGTTCTTAATTTAATAGTTATCTCTGATCCAACAGGATAGTTTGCAGGAGACAGCATATATATTGCAGAAGTTGGTGTCGTTGTTGCCATCTCTTCAACACTCTCCCAATCCCAAGTAAAATCTTCAGCAACTAAGTCGTCAACATGTTCCCAACCACCAAGAACTGATGCATCAACCGCCGCAGCAGCTTCAGCTTCAGTCTTAAATTGTCCTTCTGCAAATAAACCCATATCATAAGGATATGAGCCTGGTGTAAATACACCCGGATTTCCTACTGAACCACCATACAAAGATGCATCAGCTCCTGAACTATGAATTCTACCCCAGAATGTTGGTCCTACATATCCACCAGAACCAGCACCTGTTTGAGTTTTATAGTCAAATCTAACTGTTGATGCAAAATAACTATGACCAAATCTATAGTCATAATCTTTGTATACACCCTTTCTTCCGTTAAAGCCCGAAGACCACATTGAATTTACAATTCCTTCGTTATATTGTAAAATTGGAGGAACATTTGGTGTGAAATTCATCATATTTGACATTAAGACTCTGTAAGTATTTTTTGTTTTATCATCAACTGCCCAAGTATCCATAACCCATACAGCGTTTCCCGCTGCATCAAACCTTTCACCTTTATATCTTAAAAGGTAAAGCGTATATGATTCATTTGAATTTGGGTAATTAAGTACAACCCTTTCTGATGAAGGATGTAGATAGAACTCGTTATTTACAGTTAGACCATTACAAACTTCCGGTAAACTTCCAAGAGCATAATCATTACTCATATTGGCTAAATAACCATTTGTGTCATGATATTCGTATGGTACTTCTTGTATCCAAGCGTTGGGATCTTCATCTCCGTTAGTTGTACCTTCGACAAAGTTATAATCCCAGTCATCAATAATTGGTTCATCATCTTGATTACTACCACCGGCACCTCCCATGCCTCCTGAGAATGCTACCAAGTTATTATATCCATTACCTTTTAAAACTTGTGCAAACAACTCTAGATCACCATTATATCCATTATAGGTATAAGAATCCTTTGCTTCTGGTACGAAGTAATAAGGCCATTGGATTCTTACTCCAGTATCCTCCTGTGAGACCCACCAATTTACTGAGTAATTCGAACCACTTTCGGCAGCCCAGTACAATCTAACTTTCTCAAGTTCGCTTTGGGTAGTCTTTGTCATGTGAGTGGTCACAATAAAGAAACCTGACGCCATGATCAATAGAACTGTAATGATCATCATAGACATCACCAGACCAACACCTTTTTTATTTAATTTATACATAATTTACCTCCTTGAGGTTTTAATTTACTATTGTATTGTAACATAATCTTGTGGATCAAAATAACCCGTTGGATCATGCCTGCAATATGCTACGGTAGATATATTCTGAGACTTACCGTCAACAACCATTGTGAATATGATGTCCGCGTAAAAGTATTCTCCCACCATATTTGGCCTGACCATAAATATAACATCATTACCTACCTTTGAAATGCCACCAATGAAAGGTATTACAACACCATCTCGAGTTATTCTTTTACAACTAATTTCATTTACAACTGTAGTCACAAAACTCCAGTTATGCTCTGTTATCCCATCAGGATATCTTATTTTTAAATCGTAGGTATATCCATCATCGGCAGGTAAAGTTCCACTTTCAAGTATAGCACCTTCTCTTATGTCTTTAGAAAGCATATTCAGCGCACTTATAGCATTAGTATGTGCAAATGCCTGCTTTACGCTCCTATCCATTATCGTATTAGATTGGGCTATGAAATACATAATACCCACTCCCATGATGGCAAATATAGTGGCTGTTATCAGAACTTCTAATAGAGTAAATCCTTTTTTATTCATAATTTTCACCTCATACTTTTATGGATTTGGTTCATTTGTAAACATTACCATGGTAAGTTCTTTATTAGAATTAGCTTCAACATATTCTTTGTCCCAACTTACTCTGGCAGCTACAACGACAAGATCCGAGTCTGGATCCGGAGTAACTACTTCACCCAGATCAAATTCTAACCAGTAATTTTGCTCGACACCACCTCCAACGTAACGGGATATCGGCATTGGGGTAGTTTCACTTGTACCAATGAATTCCCTAACTTCCTCGATACTACTCCTTCTCTGAATTCCTTCGAAATACAGGTTTATTATTTGTGTGGCATTAACCTTGTGAGTATTATCCATAATAATGCTATTGCAAACGACGAAACTATACATCAACGAAGTTATACCTATTGCCAATATCAAAGCAGAAACTAGTAATTCAATAAGCGTCATACCTTTCTTCATTTTTCACCACCTCACTTTTAATCAACACACAAGCAACTAACTGCTTTTGTTTTTAAATATTGTCTGTTTTAAAATCTCTTTCCCTAAAAAACTTCGATCGTTGAACCATCAAAGTTATAAAATAAAACTTTTCATTTTTCATCCTTATATGCTTTCCTCCTAGTTAAATTTGTTTTTTCATTCTTAATTTGTCCACTAGCCTGACACTTATAATATAGCGTTTTTATATAGATAAGTCAACAACAAAATAAACCAATTTCATACATTCGTAACCTAATCTAGCTATGAACACTGAATGCATTAGTAACCTAATCTAATTATTAGCACTGAACACATTAACATTCTAATCTATATATGCACTGAACAGGCTTTCAAGAGATTTTAACAATTTTTCAACATAGATTGGTACCGTTTTGGCGAATATATCCAGTCCAATTATGGCATTTACAGTTGAATCAGTTTTTGACGCATCTCTCAATCTATTTGCAATTGAACTATTCATAATACCCATATCTTTGTATATCTTTTTTAAACCATCGATACCAAGATCGGTTTTACCGTTTTTCTTATGCTTAAAATGTTGTGCTAAAAAATACATTGATGTTGCTCTGTAAATAGTTGTATCCCTGTCGGAAAAAGGTAAATGAAAAAAAGCCATAGGTTTAAAATATGCGCTGATCGGACATCCTGATACTGCTGACACTAATCCCATCATAGAGCCAACTGCTTTCTGCACACTTGTATGCTTTGAAATTACTTTATTATCCATAGTAACTTCCACAAATACTTTCTCAAAAGATTTCATTCCATCAAAATATTTTACTAGATTAACCAAAGAAACTGCCATCGGACAATGAGTGTCTTCGTGAACGCTGGATGGACAATTAGGACATTGATGAAAATTCAAGAGTGTCCAATGTGGCAAATTAGATGGCTCGGTACCTTTCAACTCAAAAGTATCTTTATCCCAATCAAAATCAAATACTTTTTCTCGACCATCTTCAAACTTATACTTATACGTGATCTTCTTCAAATCTTATCCTTACATAACGGTTCATTCGTATACATTCATTTACGTTTGATAAAATACTACAAAAAAACAAAATAGTAAAGGATATTATTTTGATTTATTACGGATCTTTTTAAAAAAATCTTGCATTAACTCTCTGATCTCTGATTCCATAATCCCACCAAATACTTCAACTTTTTTATATAAATTCAGATCTTTAACTCCATTAAACTTTGTTTCCATAAACCCCATTCTGGGGTCAGCAACTCCATAAACGATCCTGCCAACTCTGCTTAAAAGTATTGCTCCAGTACACATCATACATGGTTCAACAGTTACATATAACGTACAATCTATCAACCGCCAATTATCTTCATAATTTTCAGCGGAAGTTAAAGCTATCATCTCGGCATGGGCAGTGGCATCTCTGAGTAATTCAACCTGATTATAACCTTCTCCGATCACTATCCCATTTTTCACAATAACAGCACCGATCGGGACTTCCCCTTTTTGAAAAGCTTCCAAACCTAATGCAAATGCTTTACGCATAAAATATTCATCATTCTTTTCTATCATAAACACCATCCATATATTCGTGTGTTTCGTGTGTTTCGTGTGTTTCGTGTGTTTCGTGTGTTTCGTGTGTTTCGTGTGTTTCGTGTGTTTCGTGTGTTTCGTGTGTTGTGA
>JAQICU010000317.1 GCA_027858325.1 Candidatus Cloacimonadota bacterium | reverse complement strand
AATTAATATATCTGTCTAAAATTCTTTTGCAAAAAAGTACTCGTTATTGCGGTTATTTAGAATCATGATCAACTCAATTCCTTAAGCTCAAAGATTCTGTCTCTGAGTTCTGCAGCTTTTTCAAAATTTAGATTTTCCGATGCTTCATTCATCTCTCTTTCCAATAGCTCCAAAATACTTTCAATGGAGTCTAACTCTAAATATTCTTTGAACTTATCCCTACTCGATTTTTCATCTTCTTTACCAGGTTTTTGATAACCATCGGCAACACTTGTAGAGATCATGATATCGTCAGTATTTTTCTCAATAGTTTTAGGTGTAATTTTATTATCTAAATTATATTGCCTCTGTTTAGTTCTTCTGCGGTCAGTTTCTGAGATAGCCTGCTGCATAGCTGAGGACATTTTTTCAGCATAGAAAATAACCTTTCCATTAGTATTACGGGCAGCTCTTCCAGCCGTTTGGATGAGAGATCTTGCCGAACGTAAAAAGCCTACTTTATCAGCATCAAGAATAGCAACCAGCGAAACCTCTGGAAGATCAAGACCTTCACGAAGTAAATTTATTCCAACCAGAACATCAAATTCATCCATGCGAAATTCTCTTATGATCTTAGAGCGTTCCATTGTGCCGATCTCGCTATGAAGATATCTGGTTCTAATTCCTGCTTTGCTTAAATATTCAGATAGGTCTTCAGCCATTCTCTTCGTTAGGGTTGTTACTAATATTTTTTCTTTTTTTATTGTTCGTTCATTTATCTGTTTAATCAAATCATCAACTTGTGTTTCTATTGGTTTAACTTCAATAACCGGATCCATCAAACCGGTTGGACGGATAACATGCTCCACAAAAACAACATCCGTTTTTTCCAGTTAATAATCTGCTGGAGTTGCCGAAAGAAAAATTACTTGATTTATCTTCTTCTCAAATTCTTCAAATTTCAAGGGTCGATTATCGAAAGCGGAAGGAAGCCTGAAACCAAAATCAATCAGGTTTTTTTTACGTGTGTAATCTCCACCGAACATACCATGAATTTGAGGAATTGAAGCGTGTGATTCATCTATGATCATCAGAAAATCATCCGGGAAATAATCTAATAAACAATATGGAGGTTCCCCTTTTTTGCCACCGGTAAGATGACGCGAATAATTCTCGATACCGGAACAAAATCCAAGTTCATTCAACATTTCAATATCAAAATTCACCCGTTGATTAATTCTCTGTGCTTCCAGAAGTTTTCCCTCTTTTTCGAAATAATTTATTCTGTCCTTGAGTTCTTCTTTTATCTGCTCGATGGCTGTTTTCAGTGTATCCTGAGAAATAATAAAGTGATTCGCAGGATAGATTGGATACTCTTCAACTTCTTCCAGTATTCTATTATTCAAAGGATTTATACGTGATATTTTTTCTATTTTATCACCATAGAATTCTATTCTAATTGAATTCTCTAAATAAGCAGGATAAATATCGACAATATCACCCCGTACCCGGAACGCACCACGTTCAAAAGCAATATCGTTCCTGCCGTAATGTATATCGATAAGTTTCTTAAGAAGTTCATCCCGTTCAATTGTTTCACCCACTTTTATGCGAACAAGCGCATCACGATAATTCTGCGGGGTTCCTAATCCATAAATACAAGATACACTTGCCACAATGATCACATCTCTGCGCTCCATTAAGCTCATAGTCGCCCGCAGCCGGAGTTTTTCGATCTGACTATTGATACTCGAATCTTTTTCTATATAAACATCCTGACCGGGGATATAGGCTTCCGGCTGATAATAATCGTAATAACTAATGAAGAATTCAACTGCGTTTTCAGGAAAAAGTTGATTGAATTCTCCGTACAATTGAGCTGCTAGAGATTTGTTGTGGGAAATTACAAGTGTGGGTTTATTTACTTCCTTAATTACATTAGCAACTGTAAAAGTTTTACCTGAGCCGGTTACACCAAGTAATGTTTGAAATCTTTCTTTATTTTCAATACCTTCAACTAAGGCAGAAATTGCCTGGGGCTGGTCACCTTTTGGCTGATAGCTTGACATTATTTTAAATTTATTCATCCATTTTATCCTGATTAACTTGTGAATGTTTTAATTATCATCTTTGAATTGGCAAGGATTTTCTAATCTGAAAATTAAGTAATGAGAACTGAGTTAATAACTTTTTTATTTGACTTCAATTCAACTACTATAAATTTCAGGATAGTAATATAATCAGAGTTGATAAATTACTTTGAAATTTATTTAATAGTTGAGGAAATAGTATGACAAAAAAGAAAAAGCAGAAAGTAGAAATGCCCGTTGGAATTCTGGAGAAAATATTAGAGGGAAAATATAAGCATTTGATCTTTATAAGTTTATTGTTCATTATTCTTTCCGTTTTCTTTTTCAAGATCGCCTTTCAAGATTACGCTCCACCGGCAAGTGATACGATCCAATGGCGTTCATCTGCACAGGTTCTTATGGAATATAATAAAGAACATAAAGATCAGGCGATGTGGAACCCAAATTTATTTAGCGGAATGCCGTCGTATTTAATTTCTTTTGGTGCAAAATATCCCTTCATAGGTCAAATATATAAACTCACAAATAAAGTTATGAACTGGCGTATTTTGATGTTATTCATAATGGCTCTGGGGATTTACTTATTCATGATCCATCTCAAATTCGATCCGATCGTCGCTTTTATCAGTGCAATTGCAATGGCACTTTCATGTCATTTTCTGGGACTTCTCGAGATCGGGCATAACACAAAATTCAAAGCAGTAGTCTATATTCCCTGGATCATGTATGCAGTTCATTATTTGAAGGAGCGGCGCAGCTTGCTGGCATTGGGTGCAACAGCAATTTTATTGATTGTACAGCTTAGAACCAATCATCCGCAGATTTCTTATTACACTTTTTTGATGATCGGAATTTATTGGATTGCACAGCTTGTTTGGGCAATAAAAGATAAAGAATTAAGATCACACATAATATTTTCAGCTATGCTATTAGGAGCGTTTATTATTGCATTTATGGCAATTGCTCAACCCTATTTTTCTACTTATGAATACGGACATTACACAATCCGCGGCGGCTCAACCGGTTTAAGTACGAGTTATGCAACCAGCTGGTCATTCCATCCAATGGAAATTCTGACGTTTGTGAATCCAAGTTTCTTTGGTGGCGTCTCTCCATTTTACTGGGGCTGGATGCCGTTCACACAAACTTCCATGTACATGGGAATTGTTATCTTCCTCTTTGCACTTATCGCGATATTCTATAATAAGAACAGACTGGTAAAAATATTGTTAAGTGTTTCTATATTTGCACTTTTCCTTTCTTTTGGAAGGCACTTGCCAATCCTTTCAAATTTCCTGCTTAACTATTTACCGGGATTCAATAAATTTCGGGTGCCGGCAATGATACTTGTTCTTTTACAATTCTGCACAGTCATTCTGGCAGGTTTCGGTATAAAGACTATAATTCAGAAATTAAAAGAGGATGATAAAAATTTCTTCGATCTCTTCCAGAAAATACTAATTGCTGTATTTGTGCTATTCATTATTTTCATCGCCTTCAGCAGTTCATTGAATAATCTTGGATTACAGCATTCAGGAGATTCTTCCAAATATAATCCTGCTCAAGTAAAACAGCTCAAAGTTCTCAGATCGGAAAAATTGGTTAATGATGGAATTCAAACCGGACTCTTCCTATTGGCAAGTTTGGGGCTGATCCTGTTAGCTGGAAGAAAGAAAATTGGGAAATATCCATTTCTAATTCTCATCGCAATTCTGGTAATTACCGACCTTCTGCTTATGGACAGCAGATTCCTGCAGAATGTGACTCCGCAACAGAATATTGAGAGACAGTATCAGAAAACTGATGCCGATAAATTCCTTTTACAAGATAAGGAAAACTACCGGATTTATCCACTGGCGAGGGAATTTGGTCAAAATAGCTGGGCATATTATCATCAAACGATTGGTGGATATCATGGTGCAAAACTGAAGAGATATCAAGAAATTATTGAGAATTGCCTTAATGCAGAATTTCTTGATCGAATCCCGATAAATTGGAATATTGTGAATATGCTCAATGCAAAATATGTGATATTCACACAAAAATTACCCTTAGATAATCTGGAATACGCATATTATGACAGAACTCTAAAGCAAACTGTCTACTTGAATAAAACATATCTTCCTCGAGCCTGGCTCGTGCAGAACACAGAATTGATAACAGGTAAAAAAGCGATCTGGAAAAAACTGAACGATCCTGAATTCTCTCCAGCAGAAACAGCTATCGTAGAGAAGGATGTTCCTACAACTTATACTCCAATAGAATCTTCTGTTACTCCAGCAGGATTTGGTCTTCATGAGCTTAAATTCAATGTAGTTACAGACACAACTTCATTCCTTACAATAAGCGAGATTTATTATCCTGCCGGTTGGAAAGCTTTCATCGATGGAAGAGAAACCGAAATATTCACTACAAACTATATCCTGCGCGGAGTGGTTGTTCCCAAAGGTGAACATGTAATAGAAATGAAATTTGAATCTAATACATATTTATGGAGTCTGAAACTCAGCATTGTCGGATTGGTGCTGGCAGTATTGATCTTTCTAATTGGACTCTTTATATATATTCGCTCAAATTTTCAGGGAAAGATCGTCTATGTCCTCAAAGACTAAATTGTATGTTGTAGCAACACATATTGGAAATCCCGACGATATTACCTTAAGGGCACTTAAAATTCTTAAGGAAGTGGATTTCGTGATCTGCGAAGAATTTAAAGTGGGAAGCAGATTGCTGAAAAGCTATGACATTAAAAAGCCATTGGAGCTTTTGAATGAACATAACGAAACCGAGCAGACACAAGTAATTCTGGATAAGTTGTTAATGAATGGAGAAACTGCTGCAATGATCAGCGATGCAGGTACTCCACTCTTTGCTGATCCGGGTAATAACCTGGTTTGGCAATGCCATCAAAATGGAGTCATGGTAGTTCCAATTCCGGGTGCTTCATCCATTATGACAGCACTGATGGCTAGCGGACTTAAACTTGAGCAATTTTTGTATTATGGTTTTCTGCCTGCTAATAAAGATGAACGCAAACGCGCTATCAAACGCCTTCCAAATAATTATGATCTTATATTCCTGGAAACTCCATACAGATTGAAACAGCTTCTAAGAGATCTTAAAGCTATTCTCGGTGCCAATAGGCAGGCAATAATTGCCTATAAACTCACACAATCAAATGAAAAAATATTTTGGGGTAATTTACAAGAACTTGTTATAATAACACAAGAACTTCCTAAAGGTGAATTTGTTTTTATTCTAAGAAAAATCGAAATGAATAAAAGGAAAAAATATGCGAGATAAAAGATGGTTTTTTATTGTAAACTCAACTGCCGGCAGAGGTAAAACAGGAAAGAAAATCAGTAAATTAGTCACTTCAATAAATGAACATAAATTAGACTTTGAGATAGAATTGACCAAAGCACCACAACATGCAATCCAACTTGCCAAAGATGCTATAAAAAAAGGATTTCATAATATTATCTCAGTGGGTGGAGACGGCACATTGAATGAAGTAGTTAATGGAGTCATGCATTCAGGGAAAGCTGATGAAGTAAATGTCGGCATAATCCCGGCAGGTGGCGGAAACGATTTCGCAGCAAATTTCAAACTTACCTCCAATATAGATAAGGGTGTAGACCTCTTAATGAAATTTAATCTTAGAAAAATAGATGTCGGTAAAATTGAAGACAAATATTTCATCAATGCACTGGGGATTGGATTTGATGCCCGGGTGGCAATTGTTTCTAATAAAATCAAATATTTAAATGGCTTACCACGTTATCTTCTGGCAGTTATCAAAGCTCTTGTTTCTCTCAAAATGGTTGAAGCCGAAATTATTATGGATACAGGCAAAATTAATAATCCGTTTCTTCTGCTTTCTATCGGAAATGGACTGTCAACCGGTGGCGGCTTCTTACTAACACCGGAAGCTCGGGTTGATGATGGTCTCTTAGACATTTGCTTAATTAATAAAGTTAACCGGAGAAGAGTACTTAGTTTATTACCGGCAGCGATCAAAGGAAAACACCTGAAAGAGCCTGAAGTGGTTATCCATCAAAGTCGTAAGATTGAGGTGATAACAAAGAACTCGCTTCCCATTTATTACGATGGTGAACTACCAATATTAAAAGATCCATTACATTTTACAGTTGAGTTATTACCCAAAAAGTTGAATTTGATTTGTTAAATAGTTGTATCGAGTCGTAAGGAGAAACGACGACTCGAGGTAAGCATAGAAAGATTGTTTCTTGAAATAAACATAAAAGATCGCTTCGACTCGTCGTAACCTTACGAGTCGAAATTAAATAGGAGCAATATGTCTGATCAAATATCATTATTTTCTGAAGAGAAAACACCAACCAATATCCCGTTAGCAGAAAAAATACGTCCTTCTAAAATTGAAGAAATAATAGGACAACATGAGATCTTAAAAGACGGCTCACAATTGCGGAATATGATCGAGAACGATAATTACAGTTCTTTCATCTTTTGGGGTCCTCCCGGCACCGGCAAAACAACAATTGCTCGATTGATCGAGAAAAAGACAAAATCCAGATTCATCTCTTTCAGTGCTGTGCTTTCCAGTATTAAAGATGTGAAGCTCGTGATGAAAGAAGCAGAATTCACACTCAAAACTCAGAATAAAAGCACAATCCTGTTCATCGATGAGATCCATAGATTTAATAAATCTCAACAGGATGCTTTTCTACATTATCTGGAATCAGGTGCTGTTATTCTAATTGGAGCTACAACCGAAAATCCATCTTTTGAAATCATCCCGGCACTGCTTTCCCGCTGTAATGTTTTTGTATTGAATCAGCTTTCTGATGAAGATATAATCAAAATTATTGAGCGTGCATTCGAAGAAATAAATGTAGAGATTGAATTTGAAGAAAAGTGCATTCCTTACATTGCAGAACTTAGCAGTGGTGATGCTCGAAAAGCATTGAACTATCTTGAAAGTATTATTAAGAATTCAAAAGGTAAGAAAACAATCGATGTTGAATTCATTTCCAATATTCTCAGCCGGAAAGCAATGTTCTACGATAAAGACCGTGAAGAGCATTATAATGTGATCTCAGCTCTGCATAAATCATTGCGGGGAAGTGATCCGCAGGCCGGTTTATACTGGCTTGCCCGCATGCTGGAAGCTGGAGAAGATCCGCTCTATGTGGCTCGCCGTTTGGTGCGATTTGCTTCCGAAGATATTGGACTTGCCGATCCTAATGCGCTTGTTCAGGCAATTGCAGCAAAAGAAGCTTGTCATTTCCTGGGAATGCCGGAAGCAAATGTTGCGTTAGCGCAACTGGTCGTCTACCTGGCGACCGCACCAAAAAGCAACGCACTTTATACAGGTTACAAAAAAGCAGCTGATGATGCTAGAAAAACAAGTCATCTCGGTGTTCCGCTTCATATTCGGAATGCTCCCACAAAACTGATGAAAGATCTGGATTATGGCAAAGATTACACCTACGACCACATGCACGAAAATGCCTACAGTTATCAGAAATATTTCCCTGATAAAATGGAAGAAAAAACATATTATAAACCATCTAAATTCGGTTATGAAAAAGAGGTGCAAAAACGGTTGGATTGGTGGAAAAAGTTGAGAGATGAAAATAAATCGTAGGGGTAATTCACAAATTGCCTAAAAATATCGGGGGATTCGTAAATTACCCCTTGTCTATCCATTTATCAATTTTTACTGGTTTGTATTTTTCAAATTTATCTAAGATCTTTTTGGGATCGATATCAACAATGATTGCATTCCGATGTTCTGGTTTAACAAATCGCATTTCTACAGATTTATCAAAAAACATGAGCAATTCATCATAATATCCGTTTACATTAAGGATTCCGCATGGTTTGGAACTATAACCGATCTGCGACCATGTGATCATTTCCAATAATTCTTCAAAAGTTCCAAATCCACCAGGAAGCGCAATAAATCCATCTGAGATCTCAAACATTTTTGCTTTACGCTGATGCATTGTAGCTGTAATAATTATCTCAGTTAGATCTGGATGTTGAACTCTACCCTCGAATACTTTTGGTATTATACCCGTAACATGAGCTCCTCTTTTTAGAGCGCTCTTTGCAACAGTACCCATCAAACCCAGATTTGAACCACCATAAACTAAGCCAAATCCACGAGTTGCGATCTCTCTTCCCAACTTGTTTGCTATTTTCAAATATGCAGGATCTGCCCCTGGACTTGATCCACAAAAAACACAAATATTTTTCATCTAATATTCTTGATCATTCGGTTGTGGAGTCTTCCCTTTTATATGATCGAGATATGTTTTTGCAACATGCTCGCTGTGCTCTAATTGCGCTTTAACAATATCTCCAATTGATATTACACTTGTAGTTTTAGAATTTTTCATAATAGGAAGATGCTTAATTCTTTTTTCATTCATTATACCCATCGCATATTGGATGTTATCATCTTCTGTAGTAATTACTATATTTTCATATTTTGTCAAATTGTTTTTAATTTCTATTAATTTCTCGTAATAATAT
>JAQICU010000303.1 GCA_027858325.1 Candidatus Cloacimonadota bacterium | reverse complement strand
AGATCGATCTCTGAGCTTACAGAAAGCGAATCTGCAATATTATCGTACCGATAACAACCTGCAGGGGGATATAATTCTCTAAAATGATTTGTCGCTGCCAAATGCTCAGTTGGAATCACAGTATTCGCACTATCATCACGAGAAGCTAACCCATTTTGATTATTGCATTCGATAACCAATCCATGTTGCTGATTTGCTGTATGAATTATTGAACCGCTTAATTGATAATTATCTTGTATCGCAGCTAGAACATCAGCGGGATCGATTTCATAATCACCGTCATAATCGTAAATTTCAATTCCATTTCTGATAGATAAAAATATTGGATGGAAAGTATAAGTATTTGGATGCTCATTATTATTTCCCATATTCATAAAAGCACAAAGTCCATTTTCGTTAATACTGGATAAGCCGCCTATTAAACCCGGGAAAGTAAATGATAGCCAGTTAACTTCATCAGCTTCCGATGGGAAGTGAACAACCAGTATATGGTTTTCCAATAAAGCGGAATGCGGCGTCCAGTCCATATTCCGCGTAATTACCAGGTTACCTGACAACTCAGGATCGAGCATTGTGTTCTCTCCCCAACTAGATAAACTTGAACATCCGAATTCGTAATCCAAATTAAAATCTCCCAAAGCTGCCAGATCAACAATGGCATTAGAAAGCTGAAGATCAATTGCATCTATGTCCCTGCCTAAGATGTTACTAAATAGTATGATGTCAGCTTCTATCATTCCATCAATCATTCCTTCAGTTTCATAAATGTACTTTCCCTCTATCTGAAAATTATCTATAAAATATGTTCTCGTACTTTCATAAAGATATGAATTCCCACCAAAAAAGGCATAAATAAAATAGTTCTCAGAGATCTCTTTGATTTTATCTCCAAGGAGATAACCGGTCGCATATCCCCGCTCGTAATGTGTACCCCAAACCTTGAGTATCTTCTTACCTTCAAAACTTAATGTATCACCGTTAACATTCTGTGCATTAACAATTGTGAAAATGAATATAAATAAAAATGTAAATAATATAATTTGTTTCATAAAAACCTTCTTATATAATTATATCCTTAAGTCTTCTTTTTGGAACGTGATGCATTCCATTATCATCGCGCCAATATTCAATATCATTATTCTCAACATTTTCAAGTTTGATAATCTCTTTTGGTTTGCCAAGAGCAATCACGTAACAAATTGCCAAAGCGGAAGGAATTTTAAACAGTTTTCGAAGTTCTTCTTTTTTTACACTACCAAATATGCATCCTCGTAATTCTGATTCTACTGCACCGAGTAAGATGGACTGAGATGCTATTCCCGCATCGCAAGCTACTTTTTCAATTTTTTTCTCAGTTGATAAAATAATTATATAGGCTGCTGGTCGTTCTCCATCCTCAGGTCCGTTCCAATCCTTAAGATATCCAGCCCAGCCCAAACATGAAAAAATCTTTTCATTCTCCAGTTCTTTATTACTTATCTTAAATCGTAATCGCTGTAGGTTCGCTGCAGAAGGTGATAAACGAGCAAGATCAATGAGATCCTCTAACAAAGTTTTTTCAATTTTATGACTCTGATAAAATCTGCGATAACTCCGATTTTTTACTATCAGATCTCTAACCATTCAGTCCTCCAGATCATTTATACTTTAATCTTTTTTCCGCTAACCTTAATCAATGGAAAAATTAATAGTGTCAAGGAACTTAAAATAATAAAAGCTGTCCCGATATTTACCGAATCTGCAATAAAGCCCATTATTGGTGACATCACAGCAACAAATATTGTCTTTAATTGAGACTCAATTGACAAACCTGATGCCATCACATCATGAGAAATATTCTCACTGATAAAACCAATATTGATAGGACGGCGCAGATTTTGTAAAATATAAAACATGATGAATAAAAATATTATAATTATCTCGAGTTTAAAAATGAAAAATAAACCAGATAGTAATACTAATGTAACACCAGCAATATAAGAGCTATTCACAGCGATTGATAGAGTTGAAAATCTGTTTTTGAATTTCTCTGAATTTCGAGATGCACATGAAGTTAGAATGTATAGTATGCAATACACAATTGCAATTAATATTGATTCTCTCTTTTCCATTCCTAATAAAAACGGAGCGGATACAATAACTATTTGCAGAATGGGTTGAATGTAATCCTTAACGGTTTTAAATAAACCGTCAAATACTGCAGAGTTAACTAGTGCTTTACTTAAAATTGGTTCTTTTAAACTCAGCTTTAAACTGGAGAACGTTATTTTAAAATTATGTCTGATATTTGTTAATAATCCTTCTTTTTGCTCTCTTTCTCCATCCAATTCTTTTGGATATGTAAGCATTAAAGCTAGGGCAAGAACATATGGAATTATTGAACCCAAAAAGATATATTTGTATTCACCTGAATAGACAACAATCCCACCTGCAATAAGTGCTGCCAGCGCAGAACCTATTTGTGACCAACTTCGTGTGTACCCGTAATATTCAACCTTTAAATGCAGAAGATCATTGAGCTTTAGATAATGCAGGATCATGGCTTTATGAGTACCTGTACGGAAGGCTTCACCCAGCGCAAAGAAGACCATTGCAAAGATGTAAAGCCAGAATCCGGGAAAGAAGAAAAAAATTAAAAACGAAATAATATAGGATAGAAAAGCAAATATCATTGATCCTCTTCGACCAAGACTATCTGCTACAAATCCTGTTGGTATTTCAAATATTAATATTGAGATCTCTCTGATCGAGATCAATGTCCCGATCTGTAAAAATGAAATTCCCTGCTCAAGGAAAAATAGTAGTATAAAAACATCGAAGAAACGCTGGTTTTTCAGGAAACCATAAGCAGAGAATTTGAGGAGCTGCAAATTCTTCGTTATCACCTATACTCCAGTTATCTGTTTGATCAGATGTAACGGCATTTCATACAGCAGAAAATCTTGGTTTTGTTCCCAGCTTTTAAATCCGTATGAATCAACAAAATTCAATAATTCAGTAAGTTCAGGAACTAATAATTGAATACTTCTGCAATTGTTTTCTAGGGCTTTTATTTTAGCGTAATTTAGTAATTCCTTATATAGTGTTTCATTCTCTGCTTCAATTAAACTTATCCAAAATACATCGTTGTACTTTACATCAGAAAAGAGAATCGCACCTTTTATCTCACCGTCTTCGATATAAACAGCATATTGCTTTGAAGAATGAAATTCTATTAATAATCTTTCAGCATATTTATGTACAAC
>JAQICU010000218.1 GCA_027858325.1 Candidatus Cloacimonadota bacterium | reverse complement strand
TGGTCAGACAACGGTGGAAGACTGTTACCGTCAGCCAACTACTTTGGCTATGTTAAAGCTATCCAGTGCTTTAAAGATGATTTTGAGCGTGAAGTGATCAACTTTTTAAGAGTTTATCCTGATTTGAAAAATGAATCGCAACACAGATTGAACAGCATGTTTAATGCAGAGGATTACCCTGATCAGGGAACATTACGGACAAAATATTCATTCTCCACCCAGGTTTCTCCCGTGCCCGTCGCCAATGATTTCCGGGTTAACCTGACTGCTGATGAAGTTGATTCTATTAAAGAATCCCTTGAACAACAAGTAAAGGACTCCACCTATACTGCCATGAACGACTTATGGAAAAGATTGTTCAAGGTTGTAGATCACCTGGCAGAGAGGTTATCTGATCCTGATAACAAGTTTAAGAATACTCTGGTGGAAAATATCACTGCACTTTGCGATTTACTGCCAAAGCTTAACATCACCAACGACCCAAAGCTGGCAGAAGCTGTTGTTGAGATCAAAGCAAAACTCACTGCTAATGACTCTCAAACC
This sequence comes from Candidatus Cloacimonadota bacterium, assembly GCA_027858325.1. GTDB lineage: Bacteria > Cloacimonadota > Cloacimonadia > Cloacimonadales > TCS61 > Tenebribacter. The sequence continues at coordinate 2,230 of JAQICU010000218.1, read as the reverse complement.
TTGCGTGATAACAATGTGATCAGAAACAAAACAGCAGTCGAAGCACAGAAGATACTGAATAAGATGCGTCCGTATCAGACGGCAGCTTAAGGAGGAAGCATGGGACAGTATTACAAGATAGTAAATCTTGATAAACAGGAGTTTCTTGATACTTATACTTTCAACGATGGAGCCAAACTCTTAGAATTAGGCTGTAGCAGTGAAGGAACCTTAACAGCACTGGCAATACTTCTGGCAGACGGAAATGGACGTGGTGGCGGGGATCTTCATTCGGAAAATCCGATCATAGGCTCCTGGGCTGGTGATCGCATTGTAGTTGCCGGTGACTATGCTGATGAACAGAAATTCCTGAGTATTGATCAAATTGCAAAACACAAAATGCTGAAGGATGGTGAAAATCCAAACCTCTATAGTTACGCAGCAGAGCATTTCAAAGATATATCGGAAGCAGCCTTGATTGCCATGCTGGATGATCAATTTATCTATGATGTCTATGAGAAGGCTGATCTTTATGGTAAAGCCAAAGAGATCTTTGCAGCTGTTAAGAAGAAACGAGGTCGAGATCAAGAAAAGCCTGTATTGGCTAAGGCAGGATAACTATGGATACTACAATAAAGAAGTTAACCAAAGCAAGAGCGGGGCTGGTACTTTCCAGCCCATTTTTTGCATCAATTTCACTTCATCTCAAACTGAAAGAGGATCTAGAATGTGAGACAGCTTATACAGATTCTGTTATGCTGGGTTACAACCCGGAGTTTGTCGATAAACTTACCAATGCAGAATTGAAAGCTGTTATATGCCATGAGGTTCTTCATATAGCTATGCTCCATCCCTTCAGAAGAAACAGCAGGGAACCTTTCAAGTGGAACGTGGCCTGCGATTATGCTATCAATCCGATTGTGAAAGAAGCAGGATTTTCATTGCCTGAGGGTGCTTTGCTCAATGACAAATACAAAGGATTGGAAGCAGAAGCGATCTACAACCTTCTGCCTGATCCACCACAGCTCCCAGCCAATACTGTTATGATTGGTGATGTTACTGACTACCAACCAGACAAGAACGATCCCAACTCACCAACACCACAGCAACAGGAACAGCAATGGAAAATTACTTTAACCGGTGCAGCAGCAATTGCCAAGGCACAGGGTAAACTGCCGGCTGGGTTGGATAGGATGATCCAGGAAGTTCTGCAACCGAAACTGCCCTGGAGGGAGATACTATCAAGGTTCATCACTGAGAACGCAAAGAACGACTATACCTGGACACAACCTAATAAGAGATATTTGTACTCAGGTTTGTATTTACCTGCACTGAATGTGCCTACTCTGGGGACTATTGCAATTATCATCGATACGAGCGGTTCGATTTCACAAAAGGAGCTGGATACATTTGCCTCTGAATTGCAATCAATCCTGACGATCTATCCAGGGACCGAGATCAAGGTGATTTATGTTGATACTAAAGTTGCAGCTACTGAAACCATTGACATCTACGATTTCCAGCTTCATGCCAAAGGTGGTGGTGGCACAGATTTCCGACCTGGGTTTGAATACATTGAGCAGGAAGCGATAATGCCTTCCTGTGTTATTTATTTCACTGATGGGTATTGTGATTCATTTCCGGAACCACCTGATTATCCTACTCTCTGGATATTGACTGATAAAGCTAATTTCGAACCACCATTCGGTGAGGTGATCTATATGGAGCGACGGGATTGATCTCCCGTTGCTCCTTTATCTGCCGAATTCTTTTTTTAGCTATCAGCCGATATGCAAAAACAATCCCAGCCATTATTCAAAACATAGAAATTCTTGACACCACGCATCCTATTCTTCACATAGTATTTATTAAAATAGATCTCCCGATCAGGAGGGATAAATGCCTAAACGTTATCTTATTTTTCTTTTTTTATTTTTATGTTTAAACCTCTCAGCTACTATCATCAATGTCCCGGCAGATCAACCAACCATCCAAGCCGGTATCGATATTGCAGCAGCAGAAACCGATGTGTTTCGCTATGCAAAAATTGATTTTGAATTATTCGTTTAATATTCCCATAAATTAGACTATGAACGACCGATGTGTTTGCTGAGAAAAGATGTAAGAATAACTAAGAAACTTACAAATGAACAATTGACTAAAAAGGAGAGTTAAAATGGTTACAAATTTTATAAATGTAAAATTTACAGAGGAGCAAATTAATAAGTTCAAAGAGCAAGAAAAGAAAGCT
>JAQICU010000112.1 GCA_027858325.1 Candidatus Cloacimonadota bacterium | reverse complement strand
GGTTGATAATATATTGTATAACACTTCTGGTATTTTTCTTGAAGCAATAACTGAAATTTTCTTAAAAACTCTTTCTTCTAGTTTGTTTTCTGCTATCAGTGGATGATAAACAATGTTTGGATAACACTTGGATAATGCAACTTGAACATCTTTGTTTTCATTTTTAAATTCAGGTTCTAATAAATCGAGAACGAAGAGTAAATTTTTAATTTCATTATAATTCAGATATCCATAATATATAATAATATCTGACTTATATTCTGAGTCATATAAGGTTTTTGAAAAATTAAAAGTTTTCGAAAAATCAACAACCGATAATCCGTGAAGAGCATTTATTAAAAAACGTGTTTTTTCTTCTTTAATCATCAAATCAACAAGTTCCCATCCTTGGTTAAAATTTAAAGAACAAAATTTTAAGCATGAATTATGAACCTCTCCAACAGTCATATCTTGTTCAGCTTGTATAGCAAAGTGTTCTAAAATTGAAAGCACATCTTCATTAATTATTTTCATGTAAGGTAATACATTAGACATCTCATGCTGTATTTGAAAGTAATCAAACTGGTTATCAGTGGCGTTTATCTCAAGAACTTGGTCATTGAAAGAACAGCCTAATTTATGGTTTAAATAGAGAATTACAAAACCTAAAAACTCTCTTCTTTCTTCATAAGGTAATTTCATTTGCTTAAACAAATCTCTTTTTGTAATCTTAACCAGCAGTTCATTATCGGGTTCATCTCTACTAAGATATTCTGATTCTAGTAGCGACTTGTATAGCGCAAAATAGAACTGAGATTTGTTAAAATCAAATTCTGATTTGATCAATTCGTAATTCAATTCCTTTTCACCATTTATTCCTTGTATAAATACTACAGCTTTTTCTAGGTTCTCTTTATCTACTTCAAATTGATCTAAAATTTTATTATAATCCATATGAACTCCATAATATCTGAATTGTCAATATTCAAATCCCAACTCATCCAACCACAGTACGTCCTTAAATATCATTGTTCTCAATTTAATGAAATATGCAAAACCGAAATTGAAAACGAAACGGATAAGTGTCAAATAGAAAAGTATTAAACTTCTCTTAGCTCTTTTGATATTTACTTATAATTAACCTTGCCCAATTTTCAGCTCGTTCAAGCTCTCCTATTTTCAGTGGACCTTCTACTCCGTTAACAATAAAACCTTCGGGAGATTGTAAAAGCTCTCCGCCTTTCTTAAGAAGTTTTTTAGTAATAGGTTTTGCAGCGTAACCACCAATCTTAACCATAAAACGTAATATTTTTGGTTTAACATGGTTCAGTGAAAATCTAGTGTCAAATGCTGCAACCGAAATGCCTTTAAGACTATTTGAAGAGAGTTTATTCAAAAATCTTTTGATAGCTTCCGTTGGTCGAAAGCCTCTAGTGGGAGAACCAACGATTAATAGATCCAAACCAATTAGATATTCAGGTTTTACGTCATTTATGTGGATTGTTTTAATGTTCTTCTCAGAACTAAAAGTATTACCGATCGCCTGAGCTATTTGCTTTGTATTTCCAAAAACCGAATCATAAATAATTAATATTTTCATAAAGATTTATTAAAAAGTAAACGCTTTGCATATGTTAGTTTTCTCATATTTTCTTCCTTGTCTTAGTTCAATATAATTTAGTTAGGATCGGATCATTGTAAGCAACATTTTGAAATTTTCCGTAGCCTTTAAAGCATGAGGTTCATTTGCCGGCATAATTATCATCTGACCTGATCCTAAGATATTTAGATTACCTGAAATCGTGATCTCTGCTTTACCGTCAAGGATATGAACCATTGCATCGAAAGGAGCAGTATGTTCACTTAATGCTTGTCCCTTACTAAATGCAAACAACGTTACAGTTCCAGTTTCTTTTTCAATTAAAGTTCTGCTGACAACTGAGTCATCCTGATAATTCACTAATTTACTTATAATTGCCGGTTTCGCTACATGATCCATATTTTTCTCCTTTTAAATTTTCATTCTACTTCAACATTAAACACTTCTTCACTGTTTCTGTTTTACCATTAACAACCAATTTATAAAAATAAATACCGGAACTAACAGGTTGATCATTGTAATCAGTGCCTTTCCATGTAGCTGACCCTTCGTCTCCGCTCAGGGTGACAGTTAAAGTTTTTATCTTCTGTCCCTTCAAATTATAGATCAACAATTCGGTGTTCTCCGAAGTTGAATTGAATGAGATCGTTGTAGATGGATTGAAGGGGTTGGGAAAGTTATGCAGGTTGTAAAAATCAAGAGTCGGTAGTTCCTCGTCGCTGCCAACATTATAATGAAGATTTTCATAATAATTCAAGGTACCGGAATAATTACCCAATACCAGGTCGAGATCACCATCATCATCAAGGTCAACTAAAGCCGGAGTAGTATTTTGTTCACCGCTTACACCAACAAAAATAGAGGTATTTTCAGTCCAGATTCCTTCAATATTCTCAAAAAATTGTACTTCTTCCCACATATCTCCTGTTATCACATCCAGACCATTTATCAAGCTAAGGTCTCCAATACTTGGAACACAATTTGAGCCTACATCAATGCCATTAAAATAGTTGGTTATCTCAACCCAGTCCGGCACATCGGGTGTACCTTGATTCTCAAAGTAAAAAAGATTACCAGCTTCGTTTCCTGCGATGATATCCAGGTCGCTGTCATCATCCATATCTACCAAACGCGGAGCAGACCAACCTCCTAATGCTACAAAATTTAGTACTTCATTTTCGAATACAAAGCCGGAACCTGTATTCCTATGATAAAAGAAATTTCCGCTCAAATCTCCAACAATTGCATCTGGCAGACCATCATTATTCACATCACCCAGAGTTATAGCAGAATAAATTGAATGATCTATGCTGGTAAAATAACTGCTGTCCTCTTCCCAGGCAGGAGCATAAGAAGTGCCGATATTTTGATAATATTTAATGTCTCCCATCTGGCTTCCACTCACCATGTCAGTATCACCATCATCATCAAAATCATAGAAGAAAGGATTGCTCGCACTTCCTACATCGATAACACCACCGAAAAGTGTTGTGTTCTCCAACCAGGAGGGAACTTCAGGTGTTCCATTATTTTCGTAATAATGCAAAGGACCGGCTACAGTACCAAAGATCAGGTCGATAGTTCCATCTCCATTTATATCGGTTAGTCCGGGAGAGTTCCAGTAAGTTTCATTCCCAATACCTGTGAAAATCGTATCATTTATTTCCCAAACTCCATTTTGCGGATCACCATTATTTTGATAATATACTATTCCATATGCGTCTCGTCCTACAACAATATCTTCATCATTATCCGCATCCAGATCACAAAAGTTCGGATAGGCATAGAGTCCCACATCTCCAATATTTATAATATTATCTTCTGAGAATTGTGCTAAATTAACTGTGCCGGAATTTATATAAATTTTAACAGAACCATTTTCACTTAAGCCAACTATCATATCCAGATCATTGTCATCATCCACATCTGCCAGATCGGGAACCGGGTTCTGTCCTACTATCAAACCGGCAAAGAAATCATTAACTATCTGGAATTCAGGAACGGTAACTGAGCCAATATTTTCAAAATAATTTAAACCGGAAAATCCACCTGAGATAAGATCAAGATCACCATCGTCATCCAAATCTGCACAGATCCCCATTTCAGCATCAAGAGGTGAAATCCCCGCAAAAATATTGCTTCCCTGTGAAAAATTCGGGGAAGTGATAGAACCGATATTCTCAACATAATGTGGGGCATCATTTATATTTCCCAAGATCATATCCATATCACTATCTCCATCGAGGTCTGCGAAGCGAGGTTGAGAGAAGGGTAAACTGGGTACTCCGCTGGAATTGAACATTGCATCATTCTGCAGCCAGGGTTGTGCTGATAAAGTTATCGCGATCATAAGAACTAAAAATATACTAATCTCAATTTTTTGTTTCATTTTTTTTCTCCCATTTTAAGTTATTGTAGCAACTATTTGATCTCCTGCTTCATAACATTCTAGAACTTTATTCCCGTTAGTATTTCAAAAGAAGTATTCTTAACCGTAAGTAGATCTGTTTCATACGAAGATGTAAGTGGCGGAGAATACCTGAATTCAATTAATGATATTGTATTTTGTATTATTTGGAATTCAAATCCAGCACCGATACTTAATCCGAAGTCAATAAAATCCAAATCTTCATAAACAGGATCAAGGAAATTATTTTCGCTATTGTAATCTATTAAAATATTAAATCTTGGTCCGGTGATAAGATAAGGCTTGATAGATGATAAATTAATTGCATATTTTCCTAATACATCAAATTCCAAATAATCAACTCTACTGTTTAAAGTAATTATTCCAATCAATATACCATTTTCATCTCTGTGATCTAATTCAACATTATTACCTTTTTGCACATAGTGTGTTTCAGCCAATAAATGGAAATTTTCATTATTTAATAGTTCAATAAACCCCCCCATAACAAATCCATATCGGCTCACAGTATCAATATTAAAATCATTGTAATAATCAAAATCTTGATTTGCAATACACAAACCACCCTTAAAACCGTATGAATTGATTAATTGAGCATTTAAAAGAGTAATTGCAAAAATCAAGCACATTGCAAATATTATCTTTTTCATATTTTCTTCCTTTTCTTAGTTTAACATCATTTAATATTCATTTCCGAAATTGCTAAAACTTTGGATAAGTGTCAATAATAAAAAGAAGTGCCTGAGTACCTGAGTATGAAGTATGAAAGTGCAGAGAAAAAGTGCCTTAGTACCTGAGCTCATGGGTTCCTAAGTGCGAAGCATGGGGTTACAAGGGAATTAATAATTATTGATTAACGTTGTCAAACTGATGAGTCTGCGAGTTTTTTCTATTTAATTGACAGTAACTTTCTCTTTGGACAGTTTGTATTTGATGATTTTTTGAAATATTCGAAACATATGGATGAAATGTTTAAGATTATTATTTAGGAGAAGCGTATGGAAAAACCAAGTCTAAAAAATAAAAATGAATATCCCAATGATGAAGTTTTAAGCAGTCATCTCGGTGAAGTGAAAAAGATCTGGGATTCATTCATAGCTTTTTTAAAAGATGATCATCCTCTATTTTCAACGGAATGGCGTTACTATAATGATGGTAAGAATTGGCTTTTTAAAGTTACAAAAAAGAAAAAAACAATTTGCTGGGTTTCCATCTGGGATAATATGTTTAAGACTACTTTCTATTTTACTCCCAGGGTGGAGGATTTATTGAAAAATAGTAACTTAACAAAACAATTGATTGATCAATTTATTCATGGAAAAAGTTACGGAAAAATAAAAGGACTAACTGTAAAAATTAGTAGTTCAGCAGATCTGGAAATGACCAAAATACTAATAGATATTAAGGAAAAGCTAAAATAGCTCCTGAGTAACTAAGCTCCTGAGTACCTTCGTACGCAGTAAGGGAGTACAAAGAAATTAAAAATTATTAATTAATAATTGCAAATTAGTATCGTCATTCTGTGCAACGGGACGTATACGGCATCTGTCGGAGGAGACTGGATGTCTCTTTGACACTGCTCTCCACAGGTAGGATAGACTAAAATACAATCACTCAAATACTCCCCCTCCCAACCACTTCTCTTTAGCACAATAGAGGAGAAGAGTGAGTTCTCTTGTACATTCTAACAGATTGGACCGATTGGTAAAATGCCTTTACTCTTAACCTATTTTAACGTAACTTAAAAGTGTAGTTCCAAAAACAGTAATAATAAACACTAGAATTACAATGTAAACAATACTCCAGATCAAGATCGCTTTTGCCCAGTTAGATTTGCTAATACTTACCCTATCGCCATGTGCCCATACAAATATCATTATTAACCCAATTAATGGTATTGCAGTTATCAGCATAGTTACAAACCATTGTCCGGTTGTTACGTGTTCGACGCACTCTTCTTTCACTATTTACCCCTTTCATTCTTTAATATTAATTTGAATTCACAATTGATAATGAGATCACTTTGATATTGTGTCAAATAGAAATGTGATTAAAGGGAAAAGTGACGAATCATTGATCTGCCTAAAAAAAAGCTCATCCCAATTTCTCAGAATGAGCTGTTAATAAATAATTATAGTTTTACTTCAACAGCAAACACTTATTCATGGCTTCTGTTTTGCCATTCATGATGAGTTTATAGAAATAGATCCCTGAGCTAACCGGCTGATCGTTGTCATCGGTTCCATTCCAAATAATTGAAGAATGACCAATTAATATTGAATATTGGCGAATTCTTTGTCCTTTCAAATTATAGATCACTAACTCCGTGCTCTCAGTGCTCTCCGTGGTTAAATTGAAAGAGATTGTAGTGGTTGGATTAAACGGATTAGGATAGTTATGAATTTTTGTTTGAACACCCGGTAATTCCATATCAGTTCCAACAGGAAGTTTTTCTACTACATTAGAAAATGCTGCCTCTGCTATAATACCATTTGTGTATTGTGCAACTACAGCATATTGGTACATCTCCGGTTCCAATTGTGCCCAAATAGTATCAGTATAAACAGTTTCATCAATTACAGAAGAGAGCAGATCCCAATCATCAGGATTTTGGTTGTTAACTTCCAAGAAGCGGAAAACATCATAAGATTCAAGCTCTCTCACGGCAGGTGCATCCCAGGTGAGTGAGGCTTCTGTGTTTCCATCATTTATAACTGCAATCACGTTAGTGGCGGGAAGAGCTGTTTCATTTAGAGTGATCGTTCCCAGATCAATGTTTTCAATCCCAACGGATACATCTTCGGTAAGGATATCATAACCATCAAGAGTAATTTCTAAAATGTAATCATCATTCTGTTCAACTTCCGGGAAGAAAAAATCTCCATTGGCATCTGTAAACATCTGGTAGCTTTCATTTCCGGTAAGTGTAACGTCGCAATTTTCCAATCCGACTTCCGGCTGATCAGAGCCTGTCACGTGTCCGCTTAATTCAATAGTTGTTATAGGATCTGGTATAAAGGCTGAGCCACCGGTTGAATGATAAGCAGGATAAGGATTAGGAAATTCTACCCAATCACCGCCCACTCCTTGAGCAATATCATAGGCAAAGTAAGGAATTCCATCGTCCCCGCGGGTTGCAGTTAGATATACGGTGTTATTGCCAACAGCCATTCCACGTCCCTGACCGTTACTGGCAGGAATTGAACCTGTAAGTTGGATCATTTCGCCGGTATCAATATTTATAGAATAAAGTCCGGAAGCTCCGTACTCCGTATAACCATAAAAGAGATCGTCAACTGGATTGTAATCGAGAGCAAAGAATCGGAAGCTATAACCAGTATAAACATCTAAAGCCAATGTAGCTGTTCCTGTGGTTGTGTCTATACTGTAAATACCTTTAGGATCAGCATAATTAGAAAAGCCCCAAAGAGTATCTCTACCATAAGCAAGGGCACTCATATCTTCGCTGATAGTACAGATCTGCTGAGGAGAAGAAGTTAAACTTGCCTCATAAAGGTGGGTTGTGAATGCTCCTTCACATAGATAAAGCGTTCCTTCCGGCGTGGCAGCAGCTCCGCTTACATCAAAAGAGTAGTTGGGAGTCCAGGTTACATTGGGAAATCCGCTCAGATCAGATGAAAATGTGGGAGGTGCAGAACCTTCCAATCCAACAAAAAGTGTTCCTGCACTTGCAAAAGTAATGAGAAATAGAAATGTGAGAATTATTGTGATTTTTTTCATATTGTTCCTCCATTTTAGAATAATATTTTAAAAAATGAACAAATTTTTTATAGAGTGATCTGTCAAATAATAAAATTAAAGCAACTTGACATTTGTGTAAGATACTTTTTTTAGGAATAGTAAATTATTAAAAAGACGTTTGCTGAACTTGGAGAGAAAATGGAGAACTTAAATCAGTTACTTGCAGTAAAAAGGCAAAAGCTGGAAAAGCTCATAGAATTGGGAGTTGACCCGTATCCTACACGTAGTACACGCACTCATAAAATTAAAACAATAATAGATAATAAAGATGGCCATATTTCTTCGGAAGAAGTTGTAACAATAACCGGAAGATTGAAGGCAATGCGCCGTCAGGGTAAAGTTGGTTTTGGCAACATTGCAGATGACAGCGGCAATATGCAGATCTTCGTGAAAAAAGAAAAAGTTGGTGAAGAAAATTATGAAGTTTTCAAGCTGCTTGATCTGGGTGATTTTGTGCAGATTACGGGCGTGTGCTTTGTAACACAACGTGGTGAATTTTCTATCCGTGCTCATGTTGTTACAGTTTTAGGAAAGAGTCTGCTGCCGCTTCCAACCGTAAAAGAGAAAATAGTGGATGGCAAAAAACAGCGTTTTGATGAATTCACTGATATCGAGCTGCGTTATCGTAAACGCTACCTTGATCTTCTCTTAAATCCGGAAGTAAAACAGACATTTGAAATTCGTGCACAGATAATAAAAGAGATCAGAAGCTTCCTGGACGATAGAGGTTTTATGGAAGTGGAAACACCCATATTGCAGCCGTTGTACGGTGGTGCTAATGCACGCCCTTTTGTTACTCATCACAACACACTGAATATTGATCTTTATATGCGTATCGCTCTGGAACTTTATCACAAAAGATTGATCGTTGGCGGAATCGAACGTGTTTTTGAGATCGGTAAAATCTTCCGAAATGAAGGAATGGACAGAACTCATAATCCGGAATTCTCCATGTTGGAACTCTATCAAGCATATGCGGATTACAACGATATGATGGATATTACCGAAGATATGATATTACATGTTGCAAAGAAAGTTTTCGATGAAGAAATAATTCCATTTGGTGATATAGAGATCTCTTTCAAGAAGCCGTGGAAACGTGCTTCCATGATAGATTTAGTAAAGCAAGAAAGTGGTTTCGATGCTTCTGATTTTGATTTTGAAAAGATCAAAGCATTCTGCAAAGAGCAGGGAATTGAAGTGGGGAAAACTGCCGGTCCGGGTAAACTCATCGAAGCCCTTTTTGATAAGTTCGTGGAGC
>JAQICU010000108.1 GCA_027858325.1 Candidatus Cloacimonadota bacterium | reverse complement strand
ATTTTAACTAATTATTTTTCCATCTCTTTTTTTAGGCTGGGCTCAATAGGACTTTTGTCATCTCTTTTCCATCGATCATCAATGACAGCACTTACTGGTGAATTATTCGTTATGTATTCCACTATAACATCGCGAAGCCCTTGTTCATAGCGTGTTATCTTTGATTCAGGAATTTTTGTTAACAGAGCTAAACCGGCATTTCCCTGTAACAGAAAATCAGAAGTTGCAATCTTATAGATCTTATCTGCCTGCCATGGTTCTCCACCAATAAGAAGTTTAGTAATTCGATCAAAATTTTCTCTTTTTCTGTTAATTACAACTTTAATTCCTGCGGTTCTTAAGCCGTGTCTACTTCCCGAAACTCTTGTTTCAATTATCTCTTTTAGAAACTTTCCGTCTACTTCAATTAGTACAATTTGATTATCAAAAGGCATTACACTAAAAACATTACGATAAGAGATCGGTCCGGCAAGAATTTCATCACGAATACCACCAAGATTCATAAAAGCAAAATCGGCTCCTGTATAATTCTTCATTGCTTCACAGACAAGGTTACCGATAAGATTTTGTGTACCGGAACCGAGTTTAGTAATATTCATGCTGGCTTCTCCGATTATCTCATCCATGCCAACTTCAGCTATTTGCTGCATAACAAGGACAGTATCACCAATTTCTTCATCAGCAAAATATTCATCTTCAAATAGAGTGACCAACACTCCCTCATTTATTGCAGGAGATTCATATCCTGAAATTGTTTTTGTTTTTTTCTCTATTTTTATTGTAACATGTCCCACATTGCTACCATAGGCATATCCTTGGAAAACCAGTGTATGTGTATCAGGATCTTCCCAGGGCTTGGCAAAACCTTTATGCATATGACCACCAAATAAAATATCAATTCCCTCAACTTCATGAGCTATTTCCTGGGCGTCATATCCCCAGCGTCTTTCCTCTTTTTCTTCTTCAGGGTTTGAATAACGCGCATCGTAAGCCGGTTGTGGATCGTATGGAAGTCCCATATGTGCAATAACGATAACAAGATCAACGCTTTGCTCTCTGACAATATCTACATATTTCTGTACTTGCTCTTTGGCAGGAAGAAAATCTACATTCTTGATATTATCCGGAAAACTCATCTGTTCTGTATCTTTTGTTGTAAGCCCTATAATACCAATGCTTAATCCCAACTTCTCAATTATTTGATAAGGTAAAACATAATCAACCAGTTCATTAGTTCCCTTTTTCACAATATTACATGATAGAATTGGAAATTCTGCTAACTCCAGAGTTTTTTTGAGAATATCTTCACCCAGATCAAATTCATGATTCCCTATTGCCATAAAATCATATTCGATCATGTTCATGTAAGTAATTACAGATCGACCTTCACTCATTGTACCCACCGGATGTCCCTGGAAAAAATCTCCGGCATCAATTAGAAGATTATCACGAGTTCCTGCTTTAGAATGTGAGCGAACACTTTTAATATAAGTTGCAGCAGAACCACCACCACCAAGAATGGGTGGAAAATCGGGATTCATAAAAGTAGCAGGATATCTATCGATCCCACCGTGTATATCATTTGTGAACATAATATCCAACAACAAGTCTTCTGCATAAAGGAAACTGCTGAATATAAGCAAAAGTCCGATAATTATTTTAACTTTCATTATTTCCTACCAGGTAAAACTAATAGCTGATTTCAAATTGATAAATGTCTCATTTATGGTATCAGGATTTTCCCAACCACGATCCTGGATACCACCATTTTCGTCTATATAATAAGAATTCTCCCATAAATCATCATATGCGTGATTATCGTCCCAATAATAACTGTCTCCGAAGAGATCAAGAGCTTCATACTGACGGTTAGAGTATTCTAAGGAAATATCAAATGTGAATTTATCCAGGATCGTAAAACCGGTTCCTGCTGTAAAAGTTGGAGTAGTGATCTCATTGGCAAAAACAAAACCGGAATCTTCATATAAACCGTAACTAGTAGTATAATTAAATCCAAAACGGAATGGAATGCTATTTTTTAGAATATGTTCAACACCAATGTAATAGTTGATAATATCATCATAAAGGGGATTAGTATCTGACCATTTAACATATTCAACATCACAATTCATTACTGTTCTCATTATGTTTCTCGGTTTATAAGAAAAGCCTATACGAGCATTCATCGGTAATATATAATCAGCATATGTAAGTGAATCTATAGCTGTACCGGAAGAATCATATTTAGTGTAAACAAATACTGCGTCTTCTACATTAACCCAGTTTATGTTATCAGTAGAATCAGGTTCAACTTTTGGTGCTTCTAAAAAATACTGACTTGCATTTCCAGTTACTACATGTTCAACTTTTGGAGTAAAACTAAAACCAAAATCAAATCTTTGTGAAATATATACATTAGCTCCAATCTTAAATTGAATGGCTGAAAATTTTCTTTCTAAAGTGTTTATGTGATTATATAAAACAGTATCGTTTATTGCATCTATTGCTTCAGGTGTCCAGATCACACTTCTTTCCATCTCAGAATCACCGATCAGCTGTGCGATTTCCAAACCTATAGAAGCGATATTTTTATATTTAAATGCAGTTTGGAAAGCGAATGCATTAATTCCACCTTTGCTTTCTATTGAGTTCTGGGCAATTTTGGGAGGATAGCCATTATCATCGGAATTCCTGTCATTCCTAACCTGTTCAAAATAATCTGCTTTGAAACTTACTTGCGGTCTGTATTGAAGTGCAGCTGCAAGTTGATAATCTGATATTGTTTTTTTGTAATAGATCCCACCGGCAAAATCAGAAAAAATATTAACATTACTGGCATAAACCGCTTCTCCGCTATAAGCTTCAAATGAGTTATACATTGATAATGATCTATTATCTGAATCGATCAGAAAGCTGCTTGTTCCCTGAAAACCAAATCCGTTTTTAAGTCCTGTTATATTGGCAGGATTAACCATAGAATCTAATAATCTAAAACCACCCGCACCAACAGCAGAACCCATGGCAGCAGAATGCGGATCAAAATTTCCAATTATATTCCCAATCTCTTTTTCCAAAATTGAATATGAATATAAAGCTGAAATAAAAATAATTAATGTTAGTATTAATAACGTCTTTTTCATCTATCCTCCAGATATCTTATCTTAAAATTTCCAGTCAAGCTGCAATCGGACAATATTTTCTTCTCGTTCTACACGTTGGAAATAATATTCCCCTTCTTCGGGAATAACATTGTAATCCCTGAATTCCAGCTCTCTTGTAATGAATTTTTTATATTTATATTTAAGTGATAAAAATAAATTGTTCGCGATTCTGCTGTGGATATTGAACCAAGTTTTATAACCTCGGTCACTCATATCAAAATCAAGTTCAATATCTTCAAAATCCCAGAACGATGCACCATTTGCATACCACATGGCAAAAGCTCCGATAACCTTAAGGTTTTTATTGAAATTATGAGTGTAATCGATGTAGATCATATCACCATCTGTAAGTGTTTGAGCTTGAGCCATATCTGGTGCACCTGGTTCAGCTGGATTGGAAAGTATTGAAAGATATGGCGGTTGTAATACTCTGGCATAAACATATCCTAACTGTAATTTATCAAAATTTGATAAGTATGTTATAAATTTAAGTTCGGTTTCATCTGCTTGTGATTTGCCTCTATCCATTTCGTCATCATATCGTTTAACCTGGTGCTTATGGCGTAATCTAAAGCGTAATTGATGGATCGGTTTGAATTCAAGGTTTACCTGTGCTCGTACCCCACGACGTGCATCAGATTTTCTTTCCCAGATATCAAGATATCCTTTTGTAAGTGTTAGCATTCTATGAAACTGATACCTTGTTTCAAAATAAATACCCTTTTCTGCTGAAGGTTGTGCTGAATTATTATACATATCATTTAGCAAAGTATTGTTTAATCCATAAGTCATTTTTTCAAAGACAGTATCATCAAATCTTTCACTTTCAGAGAAACTGCGATGATAAGGGTTATCAAAATCGAGATCATAATCACGATAGATAGAAAGCAAGTATAAATTATCGAATTGAGTATAGGAACTTATCAGAAGTGCGCTTGGATCATCTCCAATTTTACCGAGACTACCATCTTTTTGGAGTTCTGCATATTCTCCCTGGATGGAAGTATTATTAAGAACCGTTCTCCAATCGAAACCAACAACTCTACGAAAATCTCTATCTCCGTATTCTTCCGTATTTGTAGAATACATACTAGTTATTTCATTATCAGTAATTTTCCATTTATCGAAATAAAGAGTATCAGAAATTAAGATTTTTTTAAGATTATACTCATCAGGAATTACAAATTCTCTATCATAAACTGCTTCGTAACCTGTAACTCCAAGATGTGTTCCAATAAAGGGTGAATATTCAAAATGTCCGCCAATTATATTTTCCTGCAAAGCATCAAGTCTGGGGGCAATACTAATATCATTTAAATTGTCAGGATCTTCTGAAAAAAATTCTTCAGCTGCTTCAAGTTCATCGTTGGAAAAACGGTTAGTTAAATTAATATATCCAAGAATATTATCATTATCGTCTAATACACCATTTTCATTACTGTCATAAACTACAGCATCCTTTTTATCCGATGAGAGAAAGACCACAGCATTCATATTACTTCTTTTCCAATCCAGAGCTACACCCCGTAATGCATATTCCTGTGTTCTGGAAATATCACCAATAATTCCGGTAATTCTTTTATCGAAACCATATCCGGTTTTTCTGGGACTATATGAATCGGTGTTTTCCATTACAAGTCCTTCCCCGAAAGTTGCCCGGAAATTACCTGCATAAACTTTTATAAAATTATTGCCTAATAAATCAATATTGTTCTCATAGCCAACATAAAACTTTCCGTCTTCATAGAGACTTTGGGAATTGCTGTCAAAAATGGTTGTTGAACCTTTGGGAGTTTCATAAAGAAATCCAGCTTTGAATTGATTTTTATAACGCATTCTAAGTTTATTCATCATCGAAGCACGATCAGATTCCATATTAAAATATCCCCAGTAGGATTGGTTTTTCACCGAGGGCGTTCCTTCATCATATCTGATCATTGATTCCATATACATTTCTTTTACATTATCCTCGTAAGGACTATCGTTGTATTTCATCTGGTAATCAAAGTAAAGATCCCGCACATCGGGTTGTTCGGTGTAGTTAATTTAATTCTGCAGATTCTTAGCACCGTAATAAGATATCCCGGGTGATTTACGGAGATCCTGATAACTTGAGATAGAATCACCAACAGTTACTCTATTTAAGATAGCCGCAACATCGATAGGAGAAATATTTGGAAAGTTTAAAATATCTGAGAAGGCAAGCCTATTAATATTTCTGGGTGTTATTAGATAATCTTCCCAAATATCACTCATCCCTTCCTGTAATCCCTCATTACTTCCCAATCTTTCTATCAAATAATAAATATCATCACGACGCTGAGCAGATTCATCTTTCTCATCATAATGAGAAATAGAAACCAGTGGTTTTAGTAAATTCAAAGTTTCCTGATCAATAGATTCAATTTCACGAAGTTGATAAATACTCTGAAAAAAACTTATGTAGAATCTGTAATTGTAAATATCACCTGCTTGCTGTTCTGTGATTGGTAAGAGCATTTTCATTTCTGGTAATGTGGCTGTATTAAGATCAACTTTTGCAGCAAATATAGGAGTTAAGAATATAATAAAAAACGAAATTATGATTAATTTTTTCATATTTAATTTTTTCC
>JAQICU010000103.1 GCA_027858325.1 Candidatus Cloacimonadota bacterium | reverse complement strand
AGCTTATTTAATCAATGCTCCGGAGCAAGAGTTATTGTTATATAAGTTTTAGGTATCCTTTTATTTTAGCAGCTTTTTTTAGCTTCCTTAAGTAAAAGGATTTTTTTTATGAAAAAAATTGTGATCTTCATTTTCTTTACACTAATATTATTAGCAGGATGTTCAAAGATTGAGCAGCAAACAGGTAACCGTTATATCATCACATCTCCGGAAATCGCTGAGATTGTTTGTTTATTGATAGGTTCAGAGAATATTGTCGGTGTTACTATAGAATGTGATTATCCTGCTAATCTAAAAGAAATTGAGAAAGTTGGCAATTTCGGGAAAGTAGATTTTGAAAAGATAATTTCACTCGCTCCCACAATTGTGTTTACTTCCGGTTTAGAACAGGAACTGCTCACCACCGAACTTGAGAAGTTACAAATCACCACAGCTCAATTCTATCCAAAATCTATTGATGATATGATCTCTTCAATTCGGGAGATCGGTAAACTTATCGGAGCAGAAAAGAGAGCAAATTTTGTAGCAGATAGTTTACAGACAGAAATTGAAATAATTTCTCAAAATTGTGGTGATAATTCACCTACTGTTTATGTGGAAATTTACAACACTCCGATAATGAGTGTTTCCGAAAGATCTTTTGTGGGCGAGGTTGTACAAAAAGCAGGGGGAGACAATATCTTTGCTGAACTTCCCCGAGATTATTCGCGTGTGAAAGTGGAAGATATTATCAATGCAGATCCGGAAATTATCATCCTGACCTGTCCACCGGAAGTTACAGCGGAAAGCATAAAAATTCGCAAAGGGTGGGAAGTTATTTCCGCAGTTAAAAATGACCGCATTTATACTGCACTCGATATAAATCCTGACCTGATTATTCGGGCAACTCCACGTGTTATCGAAGGTATGAAACAATTGCAGAAGATATTTAAAGATGAAAAATAAGATTATTCCCATTTTACTGTTTGTTTTTTCTATTTTCTTGATCTACTTGTATTTAAATTATCAGGTGGAAAGTTTGCACATAATTCTGCAAATCCGCTTGCCACGACTAATGCTGGCATTCTTGGTTGGATTTGTGCTTTCAGGTGTTGGTTACTCATTTCAAATAATGCTGAATAATCCTTTAGCAGAACCATATATTTTAGGCATTTCATCCGGTGCAGCTTTTGGCAGTATTTTAGCCAGTGTATTGGGTTTGTATTTATTTATGCCTCTTTTTGGATTTGCCGGAGCATTGATCACATTAACTATTGTCTGGTTTCTGGCACATCTTGGCGGATTTTTCAACAGCACAAAATTATTACTTTCAGGCATAATTGTGGGAATGTTTTTTTCGGCGCTCATTTCACTTCTCATGTATTTCAATCAGCAGGATATTGGGAACATAATCAATGTACTTATGGGAAATCTGGGGCACATTTTCAGCCGCAAAGAGTGGTATTATTTTCTGATTGTATTTGGCATAGCCATCTTACTGATGCTCTACCTGTTCCTGCTTTCCCGCAGGTTAATGATCCTTACAACCGGAGATATTATTGCCGGAAGTTTGGGCATTGATGTGAAAAAACTGCGCAGAAAGATATTTATTATAAGCTCTCTTCTTACGGGCATAACTGTTGCCTATGCAGGAATTATCGGATTTATAGGTCTTATTGTTCCTCATATCGTTCGCATGGTCTCAGGTGGAAATAAGCGAACCGGAATTATCTATTCTTCTCTGTTTGGTGCAATACTTCTAATTTTGTGTGATCTGATAGCAATGCACATTGCAGTTATCGAAATTCCGGTAGGAATAATTACAGCTTTTCTGGGTTGTCCTTTCTTCTTATTTATCATGGCAAAAAGTAGATGATTAGTTTAATTATTATGTTAAATCAAATTTGGGAATGTGTATTTGATTTCCAATTCCACTTAGCTCCCCTTTGTAAGGGGAGAATAAGAGGGGTTTGAGGTGTAAAAAAAGATGTCATGGTGAGCGGAGACGAACCATAGCTTCCAATTAATTGTGTGTTAAGCCCTTCGTCCTTCGATGAACTCAGGATGACACAAGCTTAGGGCTTGTAAAATATATAGTTCTTTAAAAGCATATAGAGTGGGATGAAATAAAAAACTATGTTTTACTTCGACTCGTAAGAAACGACGAGTCGAAATAAATACTATTACTGGTTCGAGTCTTCATCAAAGGCACTTCACGACTCGAGTTTTCGTATTTTCCGAAGCTTCTACCAAAGGAATTCTTTCAACTACGATTTGGAAAGTTATTTATCGTTGGAGAAGTGGAAACTTCTCATATTATTGCATTCCCAAGCAGAAGCTTGGGAATGAGAAGAGCAGGACAAACTGACTTTTGTCATTCTCACGATCTATTCTCCGTAGTCCCGATAATCGGGACGAAGGATGGAAAGTGGGAATCTTAAAGAATTTGAAAAGAGTGGTTTCCAAACAGGGGTTTGGTAACCAGAAAACGACTCGAACCAACTGAAGAAATATGATTTACGATTAGACTCTAAATCGTTACTTTAGCTTCTTTGATCTCTTCGAATGCTTCCAAATGCTCTTTGATCTCTTCAGCTACATTATCACGGTATTTATCGAATTTAGGTATATCTACATCTATAATGGCTACACCATTTTCAAATCCGACATACTTTACCATTTTAAGTGTAACTATGTCTTCTCCAACACCGGGATAAATGATCTTCTTGAGTTCCTCAACAATTGTATCTTTAGAGAAGGATTCTTTTTCAGCTAAACCGTGTTCGATCTCGTATTGCTTGATCGCTTTCTTAAGCGTATCAACTGCAAGAACAGAACAGTGCATTTTAACTGGTGGTAATCCATCAAGCGCGTCAGCAGCACCTTTCCATGAGATATTCTTAGCTTCATCAATCGTTTTTCCCATTGCCATGTCTGTTATAATCGAACCTGTAGCAATGTTGGAAGCGCATCCGTATGATTGGAATTTGATATCATCAATAATATTAGTTTTGGGATCTATCTTCAGGGTTATTGATATTTGATCACCACAAGCCGGACTTCCTTCAGTAGCTTCTGCATCGGGGTTTTCCAACTTTCCTATATTATGTGGTTTCATAAAGTGATCTAATACCTTTTGTGAATATTGCATAATATTCTCCTTGTTTATCTTTTATTAAAGGATTCTGCAAAATGAAAAAAGGTTGTCTTTCTGAGGAAATCTCCAATAATTCTCTCACGAAGAATCTCATTATAAGCGGAGATCCTTCCTAAGAATGATATGCAAGATTCGTCAGGATGACAAAAAACACCATATTTTGCAGAATTTATATCTTTTAACATTAATTATAAAGTGGACTTCGTGATCGAAGCTCTTTTACTACTTCAGCCAGTTTTTCTACAGTATAATCGATTTCTTCTATTGTATTGTATCGGCTGAATGTGAATTTCATTGAGCTATGGGATTGTTCATGACTTCTACCAAGAGCCATTAAGACATAATTTGGTTTTAGCCCTTGGGAAGCGCAGGCACTTCCGGTAGAAATTGAAACACCAACAATGTCCATCATCATCATAATTGCCTCTCCTTCGATATAATCAAAGGAAATATTTATATTATGAGGAGTACGTTTAACTCCTCGCGGACCATTTAACAAAGTATCTGGAATTGTTGATTCTATTTTATTGAGTAGATAGTCAGAGAGTTTGCGTATCTTTGCCATATTCTCTTCAAAGTTGTTGAATGCAAGTTCTACAGCTTTAGCAAATCCTGCAATGGATGCAATATTCATACCGCCTGTTTGCAAATTATCCATTCTGTTCACACCATGCTGAACCTGTCCTAATGTGATTCCTTTTCTTTGATACAATGCGCCAATACCTTGAGGACCGTGAATTTTGTGGGCACTGATAGACATCAAGTCTATTCCTAATTCATTCACATTGATCGGGATACGTGCGTAAGCTTCACAGGCATCAACGTGCATTGCAATTTTGTGCTCAGAGTTATCCAATATTTCTCTGATCTCTTTTATTGGTTGAATTGTCCCGACAGTATGATTTCCCAAAGTTGTCATGAATAAAATTGTATCTTCACGGATAGAGTTCTTGAGTTGAACAAGATCAATAAAACCTTCATTATCAGCTTGAAGATAAGTTACCTCAAATCCGCTTTTTTCAAAGAAAGCAGCGTTTGTTAGAATATCCGGGTAATCGATTACCGAACAAATAATGTGTGTTCCTTTGTTTGAATTTGCAGTTAAATATCCTTTTATTGCCAGATTATTGGCAGCTGTTCCACCGGATGTGAAATGAACTTCTTTTGAGTTTGCGCCCATCGAATCTGCAATGATCTTTATTGCTCTTTCCAAATTATCGGAAGCTTCAGTTCCCATTGCATTGAAATTCTCTGGGAAGTAATATTTATTCTTCATGTATTCAGTTGTTATTTTTACAACCTCCGGTGCTGGTTTGGATGTTAAGCAATTATTAAAATATATTCTTTCCATAAATTCTCCTAAAGTCTGGCCACGATTTGATTCAGCTTTATCGAATCAAAATAATTTTCTGTGTGTTCATTTATTTCATCCCAAAGTTCTTTAAACCCGCATGGTAAGCCAATGCAGTGTACGTGCTCTTCTGTATTTCCATTGCAGAACGGAGCTACATAGTTCTCATCAACAGCTTCCATAATATCTTTTAATGATATCACACTTATTTTCAGAGCAAGTTGATATCCACCTTTTGCTCCATGGATGCTTTTTACAAGTCCATTCTGCTTCAACTTCCTGAAGAGTTGTTCAATATACTTCATCGGGAGATTCTGGTTTTTACAGATTTCATTAATGGAAACTGGTTTATTTACAGAGTTCACAGCGAGTTCTGCAAGTGCTCGTACAGCATATTCAGTCTTTGTTGAAATATTCATCTTTATCCCCTTAGAGGATAACATATAAAATTAGTATGAATTGGCAAATATTTTTTTTTAAAAGGTGAAAATAAATGATAAAATTAAAAAATGTAAGTGTATCGTATCAGCAAAAAAGAGTTCTGGAA
>JAQICU010000086.1 GCA_027858325.1 Candidatus Cloacimonadota bacterium | reverse complement strand
AATTTTTTGTCAAATATATTTTCAGAAATTGGGGAAATGTTTATAAAATATTAATAATAATCTTCCAGTCTAAATTACTATGATTCTACTAATGTAGTACTTCGAGTTATTTAAGTCCTTTCATATATAAGAAATTGATTCTAAAATCTTCTTAACACCTTATATATCAATAGTCTGGTGCGAATATTAACAAAATCGGGCATATTATATATACGGGGAGTTCTAAACCAATAATTCTACCGATTTTGAATTAAATTGTCAGAATTATTTAGGTTTCTCCCAAAAAAACAAAATGGAGGTAGCATTATGTCACAAGTAAACGAACAAGAAAAGAAGTTAAAAGAACCGGTACCAAAATCTGAAATCGGTTTCAGTATTACAAAGGTGGATAAAGCCAACGGGCAAGTTCAAGTCCAGATCCAGATCAAGTCTCAGGCTTTAATGGATCGGCTGAATGAACTATTTGGTGTTGATACTTCTGAATCAACATCTAATCAGGCAGATTACTCGGAGCTTACTTTATCACAAAAACTTGATCATCTGCTTGAACTGGAGATCATCAGGAAGAAGAAATACGACAACTATTTTGAGAAGATCAACGATAAAACAACTGCACCAGGACTGTTGCGTTATTTTGAGAAGCAGTTTGATCTTCTTCACAGGCTATATGTTCTGGCAGGACTTAATAAAATGTCAGACGATACAAGAGCTACTATCTACAAAAGAATCATGTCTTCCAAGATGAAAGATTTTACTGAAATTGATAATGAGCTTAAAACCATGGAGGCTGCATGAAAATCACTAATTATAACAAGATCCCGGAGCCGATATATCGAGCGGTCTGTAAGAACTGGTATTCCGGAGCAGGAGCTAAACACTTCTGCTCTGTAACAGAGCTGCTTAAGCCAGACAAACTCTTTGTACTGGAAAGAAGACACAAAGATCAGCTTTCAGTTGAAGCTTCGGATCTGATCTGGTCTCTCATGGGTTCAGCTATGCATCGTGTGCTCGAAGCATCAGAAACAGGAGATACTCTGAATGAAGAACGTCTATTTACCGAAGTGAACGGAAAGATCATTTCAGGAGGAGTCGATCTCTATGAGAATAGAATAATTTCCGATTTCAAGTTCACAAGTGTCTGGAATTACATTTATTCCAATAGAAAAGAATGGGAACAACAGCTAAATCTATACTCATACCTATATCAATCTGCTGGCTTTGAGGTGGATAAGCTGCAGATCATAGCTATCTTTCGGGACTGGTCTGCTTCAAAGGCTAAACATGAGAAGAATTTTCCAAGGCAAATAGAGGTAATACCTGTTAGAAAGTGGTCAATGGATCAATCTGAACACTTTATCAAGAAGAGACTATTCAAGCTTCAACTAGCTCTCAAACTTCCTGATTATGCCATTAAAGAGTGCTCTCAAAGAGAACGCTGGCAGGATAATGATATCTATGCCATTATGAAGAAAGGCAATAAGCGAGCTACAAAACTTTGTACATCTGAAGAACAGGCAAAGGCATATTGTAAAACCAATATTGATAAGGATAAGCTATCAATAGAATTACGGAAGAGTGTTTCAAAACGATGTGAAGATTACTGTCCTGTAAACCATTACTGTCATTACTATAGAGAAAATCTTCATCCTGAAATGTTCAAAGAAGCAATATAAAATAGTGGAGGAGATATTATGGCTAGAGTAAAAAATATCATCGTAGAAATTATTCGCGAGATCGGGTTCCTTATATGGGTTATCCTAAAAGATAGACATGAGAAAAATAAGAAAAAGAGATCTTAAGCCCTGCCGTTTGGTGGGGCTTTTTTTATAGGAGGAGGATCAGATGCATAAACTGCATTTAGCAACTGTCAAAGCAGATTCACCTGAAGATGCTTGTAATGAGATAGAGAATGAGATAGTAGATTTCGGTAATGATAATAACTGGCGCACTATCTGCGGCTGCATCAGAGAAGATAATAAAGTCTATATTCACGAAGATGGTGGATGCTTTGCTCCCGAGAAAAGTATGAAAATATCTAATGTAGAGAATATGATCAGGAGTTGGGTAGGCTCTTTCGGTTATGATGCTAGAGAAGCTCTGGTCAAATTCCATATTGATGATGAGACCTTATCTGCACAGGACTGGTGGTTATTGAAACAATTGTGTGATCATAAAGAGCATCAGATCGATTTCAACAATGAGAAGTTCAATATCTGGGAAACTGAATATCGTGCCTGGCAGTTAGATGACAACGGTTTAACCAATCTCATTCAACAATCAGATGGTGCCAAGAGATACGTTGTCTTCATTGATATGCATAGTTAAAGAACAAGGAGAAGAATATGATCAAGCAGAAGAAAATGCCAAAATTGAGCGATGTGCTCAAGATGATAGACCGGAATAAAGTCTTAAATGATCAGAGAAATAAATATAATCATTCTGTAACCTATAACACCAGTAGAACTGTTCTCAAATATATCGAGGAGGATATAGTATTAACAGCCTATGCCTACAATCCCGGTAATGCTGTCGTGATCTTTCCCAAGAAATCCGGGATGATAGCATACTCTTGTTATTTCGATGGCTTCCCAAGTGGAGAAAGGTACTCCTCTTTCCATTGGAGAAAGATAAATATGAAAAGAGCGCTCTCTCTTATCAAGGAAAATATCTGGGAAGAATCGGACTATATCGATGATGCTGTATATGAAGATACAGCATATGCCACTCAATGGGAAGAGCTGGCAACCGGCAGGATCGAATACACCTCTTCCTACAGCAGCTCGATCTTAACTATCAGCAAATTCAAGCAGACTTACAGTAATTATATCTACGAGCAAAATTATACGATCTACAGACTTACATCAGGAAAGCTTCGGGTAGAGGTAGATGAAAAGTATTTCTCCTTTGAAGAATTCATCAACATCATTCTCTTTTACCGTGAGCACAAAAATGTTGAGTCTGTTACTATCATCGAAGTACCAAAACTAAACTCCTGGCAGAAGGTGTTATCAATAGATGATCTGGATAATGACATATTAGATCTACTTAAAGTGCAGGTGATCTCGAAGAAAATGAAAGAAGCTGCTTAGGAGTTACCATGGGATACTATAGTTCTTTGAATTTCGAATGCAATGTAAAAAATGTTGAAATGCTCAAAGGTCTCCTGGCAGAGGTCAAGCTGAAGATCGCTTCCGGAATTGCTGAGGATTGGGAGTATGAACTTGATCTCTTAGGTTTGGATGAAGATGGTTATATTTACACCGATGATGGTTATGCAAAATGGTATTACGATGAGAAGTGGGTCCTGCGCTTAGCTCCGCTCTTAGAGGATGGAAACATTGAATTTATCGGAGAGGATAGCGAGCGATGGGGTTATTTGATTGAAAATGGCGAAGCTTATGTATGCACCTATGAGAAAACCAAAGGAGAGCTGTTAACGGAGTAAGTTGAAATGTGAACTTGGAAATGTGAAATTTTCAATGAAGAGTTAAGACGATGATACCGGAATGATCCGGTTTTTTTTATGTCCAAAACAAAAAGGAGAATAATAATATGAGAGCAAAAAAATTGAAGGAAGCGATCAAATTCGCTATCCGTAATAAATACCCATTGCTGATCAAAGGAGCACCGGGTACGGGAAAAAGTGATCTGGTCCAGCAGGCTTGTCTGGAGACAGATACAGAGTTGATTGTATCACATCCTGTCGTAAGTGATCCAACTGATTTCAAGGGACTGCCTTTCCCGAACAAGGAAGGAACAGCGGCAAAATTTCTGCCGTTTGGTGACCTGCTAAGATTAATTAAGGCAGATAGACCGATGATGATGTTTTTAGATGACCTGGGACAAGCAAGTGCAAGTGTGCAGGCAGCAGCGATGCAGCTGCTGTTAGCCAGAAGGATCAATGGTCACAAGGTGTCTGATCAGGTCATTTTCTTAGCAGCTACTAACAGGAGACAAGACAGAGCGGCTGTGCAGGGAATTCTGGAACCGGTAAAGAGTCGTTTCGCATCCATTCTGGAATTGGAAGTTAATGTGGATGATTGGGTGGACTGGGCAATTGAGAACAATATGCCGGTAGAGTTGATAGCATTTATTCGTTTCAGACCAAACTTACTGCATGATTTTAAGCCTACAGCTGATATCATAAATACACCAAATCCCAGAACAGTCGCTAATGTTGGCAAGATGATGAATGCCGGATTACCTAAGGACACCGAATACGAAATGATCTCAGGAGCAGCAGGAGAAGGATTTGCAGCTGAGTTCCTGGGCTTTTTGAAAGTCTATCGGGATCTTCCCGATATCGAGAAGCTGATAGCAAATCCCGAAAAAGCGGATGTTCCAACAGAACCGAGTACATTGTTTGCGGTTTGTGGTGCATTATCTGACAAAGCTAACAAAAAGAATTTCGGTAATATCATCAAGTTTACCGACCGACTACCTGGAGAATTCCAGGTTCTGCTGATAAAAGACGCCATTAAACGTAACAAAGCACTCGCAAATACTACAGAGTTCTCTGCCTGGGCTATCAAACACGCCGATGTGGTGCTCTAAAAAAAAGGAGGAAAATAAAATGTCATTAAACGAAAAAGCCATGCTGGTGTATTTGAACATCAGCTTCTGGAC
>JAQICU010000078.1 GCA_027858325.1 Candidatus Cloacimonadota bacterium | reverse complement strand
CTTCCGACCACTGTATTAAAACCATTTTCAATCAGTACAATCCATTCGGTTTCATCCCTTAAGGTAATGCACGGTTTTTCAAAGAAAAATGCTTCTTTCTGCAATCCTCCACTGTCAGTCATAACCAAAGAACAGTTTTTGAGAAGATAGATCATCTCCAGATAACCGACTGGATCTACCAATTGTAAATTTTCAATTTTAAATTTTAAATTTTTACTTTTTATTTTAGTACGTGGATGAAGTGGGAGTATTATTGGAATTTCATGGGAAATTTTATTAAGAGCATTAAAGATAGATGTTAAACGTTTAGGATCATCAGTGTTTTCTGCTCGGTGTATTGTTGCGAGGATGAATTTCTTTGGTAAATCCATTTTAGGTTTTTGTGCCTTCTTGGAATAGAAGATAGCAGCATCCTGCATAACATCACCGCATTTCACAATTTGCGCAAGAGAGTTTTTGCCGATTCCTTCATTCTGTAAATTTTGCACTGCTGTATCTGTCGGGCATAAAAGCAAGTCACTTATCTTGTCTGTAAGTATTCGGTTTATTTCTTCCGGCATGTTGCGATTGAATGAACGTAATCCAGCTTCTACATGAGCAACTTTAATATGCAATTTTTTGGCAGCCAATGAACCGGCGATAGTAGAATTTGTATCTCCATAAACCAATACCCAGTCAGGTTTCTCTTTTAGCAGGACTTCTTCGATCTTTTCTATCATCCTGCCTGTCATCGCTCCATGAGAGAGACTGTTTATTTCCAGATTGTAATCAGGTTTTGGTATTTGCATCTGATCAAAGAATATTTCGCTCATATTAGCATCAAAATGCTGACCTGTATGGATTATTATTTCCTCAATATCACCGTGTTTAGCAATTTCTCTGCTCACAGCAGCAGCTTTTATGAATTGGGGTCTGGCGCCGATGATGGTTATTAGTTTCATTTGGTGTTTACCTTTAAATACCATTCACAGGTTTGTTTGAATACATCCTCAATCGAATGCTGTTGTACGTATCCTAATTCCCGTATCTTTTCTGCACGATAATCAGTTGATGTTCCAAACTTCTTCATCCTGTCACTATTGATCGGGAGTTCTTTACCGATTAACTTTCCTAAGAGATCAAATATTTTCCCAATTGAAATGGCAAACCATAGTGATATGTAAATTTTCGGCATTGAAAATCCATCATTGTTTGCAATGGTCTTCATTAATTGTTTAACAGTTAAATAAGGTTTATCAATACAATTGAAATTCTGTACTCCGGGCTTAAATTTATCCAGCATAAAAAAGGTCATATCAACCATATTCTCTAAAGCTATCATAGATTTTATATGGCTTCCATTTCCCACCATTAACCACGGAAACTTATGCATCTGATTGATAAGATTATACATATTTGCGAAATTATTTGGACCATAGATTACTGAAGGACATAGAGTTATCAATGCTCTTTCGGCATCAGCTTTTTGCCATTTCCATAAGATCTTCTCTCCGGCGAATTTTGAGTCTCCGTAAACCGTATTGGAAAGATAATCAGCCGTTTCATCGCAAGGATGATCCTGATGCCCATAAACTGAGACTGTACTATAATAAATGATCTTATTTATTCCTCGTTCTATAGCATACTCAGTTACAATTTGGGTTCCATATTCATTATTGCTAAAGTAACTCTCTTTTGAGATCCCAAAATCATGTTTATCAGCAGCACAATGAATGATCACATCAAATTTCATATCATCGAATTTACGTAAATCCTCAATATTTCTTATATCGCCAATTTTTGTTTTAGGATGATTCTCTATATTGCATTCTTCGCTATTATCAATTCCCCAAACCCGATGCCTCTTGTCTTCAAGATAATACATCAAACGTGAACCAACAAAACCATTTGAGCCTGTTATGAGGATATTCATTTATTCTCCAGTAATTCTTTTAGGATATCTTCAATCATGGATGCCTGTTTTGTTCTATTAAAATTGTTGTAAACATAATCTTTTCCATTTGAAGCCAATGAATAAAGTTCGTCAGTATGATTCTTTAGATGCTTAATTTTCCCAGCGAGATCTTCACTATTGTCAGATTCAAATCCCAATCCTGTCCCTGAATCTTCAACAAGAGTTTTTGCTTCACCTTCAACTCCTAATAGTATTGGTAGATTACATGCCATATAATCGAAAATTTTAGAAGGTAGGGCTCCAGTAAATAGTGGAATTCGCTTTAAAATTACTACACCACAATCTGCTAGGCAAAGAAATTCATGAATCTTCTCACGATCAATTTCTCCAACAAAAATTACATTCTTTATTTCTTTTCTAACAACAAGTTGTTCTAATTGATTCTTGTAGGGTCCATCTCCAACAAACAAAAATAATACATTTTCATTTTGTAACATTTCAGCGGAATTAATTACAATTTTCAGATTTTGAGCAATCCCAATATTACCAGCATATACTACAATAAAATTATTTTCTGTTCTATATTTTCTTATTAGATCC
>JAQICU010000064.1 GCA_027858325.1 Candidatus Cloacimonadota bacterium | reverse complement strand
CTGAACTTTATTTTCACCAATAAATTCAATATTATTAGAAAGAGCTTCTTCAATAGTTTCAATTGATTGGGTTTTGGTTACTACCAGTAGTTTGATATCTTTAGGATCATGATTTGCCTTTAATGCAGCTTTATTGACCCTTTCTCTAATTATTTCAATATTTTCATATAACGACATTTCTTTCCCACTTATATTAATTATTAATAAACGGAAATTAATTAGATTAATGTGTCAAGCAAGAAAAAGAAGTGAACGTCTTCCATTACCTTATCATTAACAACGTTCTGGTTGCCAAGCCCCAGCTTAGTAACCTTGATCAATTTATTGAGAATGTATCCAGGTTGGGGCTTGGATACAAGATAAAAAAACAGCCCTTCCAGTGTTTTCCAGAACGGCTGTAAAATTCAATATCAATTATTACTTAAAACATTTAAACTATTCCGAAAGTAATTACTTAAGTAAGATCATTTTCTTTGTGCTGGTATAATGGCTTCCGGAGTTTAATTTATACAGATAAATTCCACTGGAAACAGGTTGGTTATTTTGGTCGGTACCGTTCCAGACAACTGAATGCTGACCTGCAGATAGCTGATCATTGACAAGCTGTTTTACTTTCTGCCCTTTAAGATTATAAATCGAAAGCTCAATATTGGAATCCTCTGTTAAGTTATATGAAATTGTTGTAGTTGGGTTGAATGGATTAGGATAATTGTACATTGCTGGCATTGAAGCTGGGATTACCTCATTATTAGAATGAGTATAGGTTGAATCGGAAAGTGTAATATCATCTATCATTAATCCAAATCCATCAGGGATGTCATCGTTGGAATGTAATCCAATCCTAAGTTGAATGGTTTCATCAGCTAGAGAAGAAAGATCATTATAACCGCTCCAATTATCTGAAAAATATGACCAATTGCTAACTGAACCGGTAAATACAACATTTTCAATTTCAGGGTCTCCTAATGGGTTGGAAATAGAATTCCAATTTGACCAGATAACAATAGGTGGCTCAGGTGGATAATAGTATACTGCTGCAATATATCTTACTTCAACCGAGAAATAATCACATTCAGGGAAAGAGTATTCATCCAGTTCAGTTTTTATTTTCATATCAAAATGGATCTCACCTTCTGTAGGCATGATAAGATCTCCACTTGAAATATAGTTATGCATATTTGCATTGTAAAATGATGTCTCAGTATCGAAACAGCCAAGAGCATAAAGCGGGGAAGGAGCGCTAGGATCTTCCATTACATGCCATAGATCTCCACCTTTTACAGTATTGGAGAAACTCATGAATCCGGTTTCATCTTCTCCATCATTAACAAAAACTCCGGCAATATCAATGTTATCTATAAACAAGCCAGTTAATTCAGGATTTGACCCTGTAGATGTATTTGGATCAGAGGCAAAAACAAAACTGATTATTACTTCGCTTCCAATATAAGATGCAGGAATTGAAATTGAAGTTGAAATCCAATCTGTTGATCCACCCCAACCTGGAATCCCTGGGATTCCATCCGGATCTTCATTATGTTCAAAGCCAAAACTGTATAAACTTGTACTATTGTAAGCAGGTATGCAATCGGTTAAAATTTCTGCTTCAGAATAATCCTGTTCAGTATTTCTAATGCGCACATTAAAGCCGTCCCATCCGTTAAAATTGCCGTTGCTGCCTAATTCTTCGATAGCTCTATATTGATCGAAAAGTATAGTTAAATTTCCTGAAGATGGTAAGGTAATTTCAGGTGTGTCTAAAACTTGATACCAGCTGTCTTCATATCCACCATCAGGTGAAATATTCTCATCAGCCATTCTCCATGATTTACCGGTTCCTCCAAAAGCATTGAACGTAGTTGTATTCCAAAAGGAGCCGGGGTCAGTAATATCAGAGGTTGTCCAGGAATCAATTCCATCTTCAAAATCTTCGAGGAAGATAACATTTTCTCTACTTATGTTGCTTTGAGAATTTTCAATCGGTTGTGTTTGAACAATCGTAACATTCTCTGCAAATAGCAATAACCCTGCGGAAAGCAGGTTTATTATCAATATAATTTTCTTCAATTTAGTAACCATTTTCATAATGGAAATATGCATAAATTATTCTAGTTCAGAGATATATTGTACAAGGTCTATAACTCTGTTAGCATAGCCGGCTTCATTATCATACCAGCTAAGTACTTTAATAAAATTACCATTAACCATTGTTACTTCTGCATCAAAAATAGAAGAAGCTGGATTACCAATAATATCTGTAGAAACGATAGGACCTTCAACGTATTCCAAAATTCCCTTCATTCTGTTTTCTGATGCTGTTTTCATTAATTTATTTATCTCTTCTTTAGTTGTTTTTCTGTCGAGAACAATACAAACGTCTACAAGTGAGCCGGTTGGGGTTGGCACTCTTACAGCCATCCCATCAATTTTGCCTTTTAGTTCCGGAATTACTTTCGCAGTTGCGGTTGCAGCTCCTGTAGTTGTAGGAATGATATTTAAGGCTGCAGCTCGAGCTCTTCTCAGGTCACTATGAGGATAATCCAGGAGTCTTTGATCCATTGTATAAGAATGAATAGTTGTCATTAATGCAGATTCTACCGTAAAGTTATCTGTGATCACTTTCATAACTGGAGCGAGGCAATTAGTTGTGCAAGAAGCATTAGAAATGATCTTATGTTCAGGTTTAAGAGTATCTTCATTAACACCCAGAACTATTGTAGCATCCACTTCCCCTTTGGCAGGAGCAGAAATTATCACCTTTTTTGCACCAGCAGTAAGGTGTTTGGAAGCACCTTCCTTAGAACGGAAAATACCTGTAGATTCAACAACAACGCTAATATCCAGTTCTTTCCAGGGAAGATCTTCAGGATTTCTTTCACTAAAAACCTTGATCTCAATACCATCAACAATTATCGCACCTTCTTTTGCTTCAACTTTATTCTTCAATATACCATGTACAGAATCATGCTTGAGCAAATATGCCAAGGACTTTATATCCATAAGGTCATTGATAGCAGTTATTCTATATTCTTTATTATTAAGAAATCCTCTGAAGACAAGTCTTCCAATTCTTCCAAAACCGTTAATTGCAATGTTCTTCATCTCTACTCCTTTTTTACCACTAAGAACACGAATTAACGCAAAGAATAATTTTCTTTATCTTTAGTGCTTCATTGTGAACTTCGTGGCTTATTCTTTTTTATAACAAAATTGATTTACCGGTACTCCCAGTGATCTGTACCAGTTCTTCTACGGAAGCCTGCATGGCTAGTTCGCTTTTCAATATCCACTTTCGAGGATCGAACCGCTTTTTATCGGGGACATAATCATCTTCGCTGATGCTGTCCGGTTTCAGGATAGCATCTTTTTCTTTTTCCCAATAAGCTTGTGTTTCTCTGGCGAAATCCATTTGATAATGGGTATCTTTGTTGATCTTGATCACACCATTATTGATGGCATCCATCTGCTGTTTGGCAGTAAGCCCGGAAGCTCCGTGTAAAACGATACCGGTTTCCACATTGTTGGCGATCAGCAGGTTGTCTATTTCTTTGATCAGATCGAGCTTTAAGGTTACTTTGGAACCTTTAGTTACGCCGTGATTTGTGCCAACAGAAGCAGCAAAAAGATCAACACCGGTTCTCTTTACATACTCCAAAGCTTCGTCTGGTTTTGTATAAAGTTGGGTATCGGAAACGATCTCGTCTTCGGTTCCCTTTATGTAGCCGATTTCGCCTTCTACAAGCACACCGTGTTTGTGAGCGACTTTCACTACTTCCAGAGAAATGCGGATATTTTCCTCAAAATCTTCTTTAGAAGCATCGATCATTACAGAAGAAACCAGGTCGTTTTCTATACAGTAAACAACAAAATCAAAGTAGTTTGGAGTTGCATGATCAATATGTAATCCAACACCGGAATTCTTGTATTGCGAGGCGATTATTTTGACCATAGACGAAATAAGCTGGGCTCCAGTATTTATTTCTTTAGTTTCACCAGCCGCATATTTAACGGCTCCCGAACTCATTTGAAACAAACCATCGGAGCGTTGAGCTGCATAACCTTGAACAATACCTCGAATCTGGCTGTCAAAAACTACATTAGAAGCGACAATACCAAATCGATCTCTTTTAGCTTTCAGGAAAACTTTTTTTAGTTGATCTCCTCTGAAAAACATACTACCTCCTACTATTGATTAAATTATCTATTTATCTTCAAATTCAATAGACTCGATCATATCCTCATTGTTTTTTAAAGATGAAAGCATATACTGTGCTGATTCACTGAGATCACCTTCAGGATATAGATCAAGGAATTCCTCAAATATTTCTATAGCCTTCTCTTTATCTTTAAGCTCTTCAGCATACAAGAATCCTTTCATGAACAGTGCCTTAGAGTCATCTTTCGTGTTATTATGATATTTAATTATCTCATCATAATAGAATATTGCATCGTTGAATCTTTTTCTTTTCTGTGCTGCTTCAGCTTTATTGAAATATTCTTCAGCAGAAAGCTTTACGACCATTTTATCAGGATATGTAGTTAAAGCATACTTGGTTTCAAGCTCTTCTTTCACACTCTCAAATTTTTCTTTTGAAAGTGTTCTCATTAATGTATTTTTTACTTTATCCTTCACTTCTACGAAGGGAGTTGCAATTGCAGTTACATCTTCCATGATCCTGAAGAAAACAAATTTATCTTTTGAATTTTGGAAAACATCACTAAGTTGTCCGGGTTCTGTTGCCCAAACCTGATCACAATATACTTTATCTTTTCCAATTCCCGGGATAATATCGTTTTTGTAAATATGATCTAAAATTCCATCTTTAGCAGGATAAACTGAGCTTTCCTGTATTAGTGCATTAATTTCTTCATCTTTATGTTTTTTGATAAGTTTTTTAACTGTCTTTCGCATCTTAGTTGCTGTTTTCTTTGTATCAAAACCAAAGGTTTGTATCTTTCGATATGCCAGAGTACTGAATTGATCTATGTTTTCATTATAATACTTTTGAACTGCTTCTTCGCTTGTGTCGATAGCTTCAACTACCAATGTGTTGTAAACAGTTCTGAGAGCCATGTTTCGCTCGATCTGATTTACCATGTTAAGTATAACCGGATTTTTATCGAAACCGTTTTGTAAAGCTTCTACATAATACACATCAGTTTTAGCAAGTTCCTCAATATGACGTTTTAACCCAGCTTCTGAACGTAATGCTGCCTGAGTTCGCGCTGGAAGGATCTCAAGATGAGCGATAATCTCTCTAACAGTTCTCTCGATTGCTGGATCTGAGGATGAGATGATCTTTTCATTTATTATGATTTCATTGCTGTCAGGTGCTGCAATATTGATATCAGCTAAAATATCATAATTGATTTCAACTTTAAAATTATTAAAAAGTTCCTGCTTTTTTGTTTCAATGAATTCATTTTCTTTTTCTGGTCTTAATGTTGATTCTATCAACTTTTCGGCTTCTTCGAATGTGCGGTCTTTATATTGTTCATGGTTTTCTTTAAAATATGCTTTCTTTTCTTCGGTTGTAAAAGTCACCCCGTCTTTTAATAGTTCTTTTCTATATTCGGAAAAATATGCAGTTTTGATCTGGTCAGCTATTCTTTCTGAAAAATCATCTTGTTCCATAACTTTCTGAGCAAGTGCTTCTAAATAGAAGATAACCTCTGTACTGATGATATCGAGAAGTTCTTTTTTACCCTCGATATTTGTATATCTTGATTTGTACATTGGTGGTATTTGTGAAAGACGTTCATTAATATCTCCCATTGTAATTTTTCCACCTCAAAAATTTGCTACAATTGTAGAATCTGATACTTCTGTAGCGGCAAATAAAGATAAAAAGGTAAATATTGCGACTAATGTGATAAGTGTTTTTTTGTTAATACTTCTGTCATTCATAATTAATTCCTCTCCATATTATAATTTAAACATCACAAAAAAAATTGACTATTTAAAGTCAAGTAAATAAATGGATGAGTTTTGAATGCAGTTATGCTATAGAAGGTTATTAAATGAGGATATTTTCACGTGATCTAATAGTTTTAAATTATTATGCTCTTGATAAGAAAAGTTGTCTTGAAGATATGGTCGAATTTTTATATAAAAATGATGTGATTGTTTCTGCAGATAATTTTTTTAAAGCAATAATGGAACGTGAGAAGTTAATGACAACAGGTATTGGAAGAAAAGTAGCTATTCCACATGCGCGCTCCCCTATTGTAAAAGAAATACATATTGCTGTTTATGTACTTGACAATGAACTCGAGTTCAACTCGGTTGACGGCGAAGATGTAAAGGTGATATTTATGATAGCAGTACCTAAGGCTAAAAAGGATGAATATATGAAAATTCTGAGTGGAATTTCAAATTTCCTCAGAGTTGACGGAAATAGGGAAAAGCTCTTTAATGCAAAGACGAAAGATGAGATCTTTGAAATTCTTGAGGGGATTGAAGTATGAAAAGAAACCTAGCACTGATATTGATAATATTATTACCGGTTATATTGATTGCGCAAAATGAAAATGCAGGTACAAGCGGTTTCACTTTTCTAAAAGTTAACTATTCAGCCAGAGCTGCTGCAATGGGGAATGCATATACCGGACTTTCCAACGATGCAGATGCGGTTTTCTTCAATCCTGCCGGGCTTGTTCAAATTGATTCACCTCAGGCTTCTATTACTTATATGAGTTATCTTGATGGAATAAACTGCGGTTCTGCTGCTTATGTTTATCCTATTGACGATAAAACTTCTTTAGCTGTTTTTGCCAAAGGGCTTTCTGCTACTGAAGACCGTACAATTGCAAATGAGCTGGGACAATATGAAGGAATTGACGGTACATTCGGGATGTCTGATTTCATATTTGGAATAAGTGTTGCCAGATATTTAATTGATATGCTTGATGTTGGAATTAATGCAAAATTCATTCAGGAATCACTTGATGATAATTCAGCTTCTGCTGTTGTTTTGGATGCTGGTGTCATGCACCAA
This sequence comes from Candidatus Cloacimonadota bacterium, assembly GCA_027858325.1. GTDB lineage: Bacteria > Cloacimonadota > Cloacimonadia > Cloacimonadales > TCS61 > Tenebribacter. Next base: position 333 of record JAQICU010000064.1, on the reverse strand, counting down.
TCAACAAATGAAAATCTAAAAATTGGTATTGCCTTAAGGAATGTAGGTAAGCAATTAACTTATCATACAGATGATGAATACGAAGAGGTTTTGCCAACCACTTTAACAGTTGGTTTTAATTATCATCCAAAAGAAAAATTCTATGCTACTGTGGATATTTATAAACCTTTAGATAATGATATTTTTGGACGTTTGGGTTTTGAATATCATGTATATTCAATGTTTGCTTTGAGAACTGGTTATAAAACAAATGCATCCGATTGGGCTACCGGTGGTGATAATGATATCTATTCCGGGATATCTTTTGGAACAGGATTTGATCTTAGTAAATAC
>JAQICU010000057.1 GCA_027858325.1 Candidatus Cloacimonadota bacterium | reverse complement strand
CAGTCAATTTCTATAAAGCAATCCCCTTATACCGCTAACTAACCGATCTTCAGTAAAGTACGAGCTTAGTTAACAAGATTTCCAGGCAGGCTGCACTGCAGGGAAATCCTTATTTGTTAAGTGCCATCTCTTAGCACACTATTTCAATAATAACATACATTTAGTTAATGTTTTAGATGTCGTTGTCAATTTATAAAAATATACTCCACTTGCTACACTTTTATTGTTATCGTCTATACCTTGCCAAATTATTGAATGAGTGTTTTTTCTGAAATAACCGTCTGCTAAAGTTTTAACCTTTTGGCCCTTGATGTTATAGATTTCGAGAGTAATCTGGCCGGATTCTGGAAGGTTGAATGATATTGTTGTCTCGGGGTTAAACGGATTAGGGTAATTAGAGATATTTATTTCTTTTATCTGTAATAATTCTTCTGTGTTGACTGAAGGCTCAAGCATAAAATTAACAATTGTTGTTTCTCCAAGATTTACAATAACATCATTGGCTATCGAGATATTGTAGTCTTCATGATAACATATGACTTCATACGAACCAACAATAACTTCTAATAAATATGTCCCCAATTCGTTAGAATATGTTGAATATTCGCCAGCAATTATCTCAGCATTTTCTATAAATTCTGCATTGGTATTTAAAACATGACCAGCAATGTAACCTGATGCTAGTGCTGAGCCATACTCATAACATCCCATATCTATTACAGCTTCACCATTTCCATCTCCATCCCATACTCTTTGATTGTAAAGCAAATCCCACGGAGGAAGAAACAGGCCGGTTGTGTCCGGTGTGCCAGTATCGAGGCAGGGAGAAAGTTCAGTAAGTTGATATGGATCATCTCCCGAAAGCAGAAATTGCGAATCTTCGTCTATGTTACCTTCAAGCCAACTAATGCTGTTAGCTCCATGATTACTGTAAATTGCGTTTTGACCACCCTCGATGTTGTTGTAGGATGAATATAGATAACTCGGACTGTTGAATTCCGTATCATAGAATACACCTATCTCATAGTTACCAGGATTTAGCATTATATTATTCTGACAGTACATGTTTCCATTGAAACAGGAACCATAATCGGATACATTGTTTATTAGCGTGTTATTGGAGAAATCTATTATGCTGGTGGGTACAGAATCTATATAAATTGTACCCCTGCCATTATTTACCTGGTTGTTATAGAACAAATTATTAGTAATATAGCAATCACCAATTTCATCGTTATACTCATTAATAAGTAAAGAACTGGCATAACCATACCACATATCACCTGTTGATGAATTATTAAAGAATCTACAATTCTCAATTATTATATCTCCATTACCACCAACAGTTAGGCCAGCAGAAAAAGCAGTTGAACCTATACACGTATTATTGGAAAATGTACAATTTGCTGCTTTGAAAGATGTAGTCCCATTAATCCAAGCACCTGTATTTCCACCATCTTGAGTTTCAATGTTATCCACAGTCACATTGATCAATTCAACATTTCCTGCTGCAGTTTCACCCATAATACCTGCACCTCGTACTGTAACTATACAATCTTTAATTATAATATTCTCAAATTTGATGTTATCGCTATAATAGATAGCTATTAATGAATAAAAGTGTGTCCCATTCTTAAAAGTAATGTTTTTTATAGTTGAATTAATATATCCTGTAGCAGTTATAAAAAAAGGATGATTTTCAAATTCACCATCAATAATTGTAGTATTCATATCTTCGCCGATAATATTTACATAAGCTTTACTACCGAAAGCAAAGATTTGTTGATTATCACTATGATTATAAATACCATCAGCTAAATAAACAGTATGCGGATTATCAGAATTGGAAGCAATATTACGCACAGCTAAATTTATTGTTTTTAATGGTTCATCTGGACTTAAACCTGAATTACTATCATTCCCCAATGGAGAAACATATAAGTCATGATCAACAGGTTCTATAAAAGCATTCATTATGTCAAAATTATACTCGATGTTTATTTCCCCATGAAATTTTTGCGCAAAATAAATATCAGGCTCAGCTACCGTAAATGTATCAACAATCACATCTATATCATTGAAATGTATAGTTTCAACAAACATATCTAATCCTGATCCAGCGAAATTATCATATATACTACATCTATTTACCGGATCAAAGGTAACTTGAGAATGATCGCAAATACCTAAACCACCTCCAACTCTGGAAGCATAATTTTGCCTAATAGAACAACCTGACAAAAAAACTATACCATTAATAATACGCATACCTCCAGTTGTATTGTATGAATAATTTTTTGTAATTATACAATTAATGATATCACATTCTACTACTTCAGGATAATCACCAAATATTGATATACCACCTCCATATAATGGATCATCATATTCACCTTTTCCATTTGTAATCGTAAATCCTCTTAGAACTGAGTTAGTTTCACCGCTAATCAATGCCACACAACTTGTTAATTGCTGACCGTCTATGATTGTTTGAGAAATGTATTGAGGATTCCCTGTTGTAAGTTCCAAACTGGCAACAGTGATGCTTTTGCCGTTATAATTGATGTTTTCGTAATATGTACCAGGATAGACAAGAACAGTATCGGAATGAGAAGATGCATTAATGCCGGCCTGGATGGTTATGAAGTTACCGGTACCATCGAGTTTGATGTGCCAGGTGGTGGAGAATAGTAACGAACAAATACTTATATTAACGATCAGAATAGTTAGTTTAAATCTCATTTTACCTCAGACTATTTTTATTTTCCAAATTATCATACTTTTTTTAATCAATGGCACTGTAGAGTAGAGACAGGTTTCCTGTTTTTCCAAGTATCTATTTGTTCTCCCAGATTTCGCTGGTGTATTGTCAGGAACAAACTTTCCACCTATCCCCCTTCATCAAACCGGACGTGCGGTTTTCCCGCATACGGCTTTCCGATAAACTTCTTCTCAAGCTTTCGCAAGTGTCAACTTATAAACGCATATTTTATGACATCCTGTAAACCAGAATGATTTACGAGAATATCATAAGGATTTTGACGATAAAGCCTGCATTTACGTTGACTTTTCCGTTTGCCTCCTGCTTGGCTTTTCGATACAATTTCCGCTGGAAAATCCGGACTCTTTCATCATCACTAAAATTCCTTCTAGTTTCTGCTGACATTGTTTTCAGGGTTTTTCCCAATTCAACCATCCTCTTTTCTTTGGAAATACGTTTAAAGTAATGCTCCTTCGCTAAGGTCGAGTTATGTTGTCTCTACCGTCAAACACTACTATGAGCATCTCCGATTTCTTGCATACCTTACTTCAATTTCGAATTCACTTATATGAAGCAATTTAAGATTGTCAGTCTTCAATATGCAAGATCTCCCAAGTTCATACATTTACTATTTGTAAGCACGCCATCCCTACTACTCCGACAGTTCCATACAGTGCATTTGGTTATTTCTTCCTGTATGATCACAGACTTCACGCACATTAAAACGCTCGTCAACTGCAGTTACGCTAACGAAGCTATATGGGTTCACGCTTTCGCATTACGGCTTACTTACCGACTTCAAAGAACTTCGGCAAACACCTCACGGTGAAGTACCGTCTTTTCATCTTCCGACTGAATAACCAATTAGTCGGATTGGATTTTCACCAATTTATAAAAATACGCTTCTTGGCGTACTAATGGGACGAGCGTGTGTTGCGTGTGAAAGAAAGCTTGCTTTATTTAACTGACGCAAACACGCATGATAGGCGAAGTTCGCTGAGCCTGTTGTGCGGGTTACACGCTCGTCCCAATAG
>JAQICU010000308.1 GCA_027858325.1 Candidatus Cloacimonadota bacterium | reverse complement strand
AATATATCTTTCAATTCTATTTTCTTCAGCTTTTATTATTGTTTTAATATCATTAACAGCTTTATCAAGGTCATCATTTATAACCAGATATTGAAAATCACAGATCTCCTGAATTTCTTTTTCGGCTGTTTCCAATCTAACCTGGATAACTTCATCCGAATCAGTTCCCCTACCTTTTAACCGTTGCAACCACACTTCCCTGGATGGTGGAAGAATGAAAACCGTTACATGATCAACATCTGAATTCATGATCTGTTTTGCGCCATGCACATCAATATCCATAATAATATGGTTAGTCTTTAACACACTATTTACATAATTCTTGGAAGTTCCATACCAATACCCATGAACTTTTGCTGACTCAAGAAATTCACCCGAATTTCTCATTTCCAGAAATTTCTCTTCTGAAATAAAATTATAATCAACTCCGTTAACTTCATTTATACGGGCTTTTCTTGTTGTAAAAGAAACAGAATATTTAATCTTATTATCTTCTGCTAATATTTTATTAAAAATAGCAGTTTTCCCGCCGCCTGAGGGTGAGATTAGAATGATTAAAAAATTTCTTATATTTTCGCTACTCAAAATTATGTACTTTAGTCTTTTATAAGCTGCTTATATTGTTCTGCATTAATGAGATCTTCAAGTTCATTTTTATCACTAAGTTTAACCTTCATGATCCAACCATCACCAAAAGCATCATTATTAATAGTTTCCGGTCTATCTTCAAGATCTTCGTTAATTGCAATAATTTCTCCACTGATTGGAGAGATAATATCTACAACAGCCTTTACAGCTTCAATACACCCAAAACCTTCTCCCTTTTCAATTTCATCACCAACTTCAGGAAGTTCCACATAAACAATATCACCCAGTTCATGTTGAGCAAAGTCTGTAATGCCGATCACAGCTTCATCTCCAATGACTTCAACCCATTCATGGGACTCAGTATAGAGCAAACTATCCTTAACCATTATTCCCTCCATTTTTTTGAGTTATGCATTCAAACAGCGTTATTGTGTCAAGTATTATAGTATGTACTAAATTATTAAGTAATTATCACTTTGAATCAGGAAATGCAAATTCTTTATTCTTAAATAGATTCAAACAAGTGTTGACCACTTTTTCATTGAAAAGTATTCTTTTCTGCGAATCTATTTCTTTCAGAGCAAAATCAATACCCAGAGATGGTCTATATGGACGATGTGATGCTATTGCTTCAACAACGTCAGCAACTGCAATGATCTGCGCTTCAATAACAATATCATCACCCTTAAGGCCATTTGGATAACCACTGCCATTTAGTCTCTCTTGATGCTGTAAAACTATTTCTGCTATCGGCCATGGAAAGTTGATTGTTGATAAAATTTCAAAACCAGCTTGGGAATGCGTTTTAACAAGTTCGAATTCTGAATGTGTTAATTTACCTGGTTTACTCAGAATCTCCGATGGTACATAAATTATTCCAATATCATGAACAATTGCTGCAATCCTTAATCCATCAGCTTGTGATTGTTCCAGATTCATTTTATTAGCAATTGCATTTGCCAATAACGAAACTCGACGTTGATGACCAGCAGTGTACGGATCTCTTTTTTCAACAGCTGAAACAAGACCGTTCACGGTCTCTTCCATTAATTCCTGCAGCCGATTGTAACTATTCTTCAATGCAGTAATATCAACAGAAACACCCAGCAGTACTTCAGGAACATCCGGTGAATCCAGAGGGACTTTCGTTGTTTGGAACCAGATCTTTTTACCATTATCTAAAGTAAGTGATTCTTCAGGAATTAGCACTCTTTTCTTCCCTGCGATCACGTTAAGATCATCTTTAATAATATTTTCAATATCTTCATTCTTGATCTTTGATCTTTTTATTAATTCTCTATCAGTTTTTCCTATCATATTTTTTGGTGTTGTATTATATAATTCAGCAACAGAATCATTAACCATTAAGTATTTTCCAATCTTATCTTTAACAAAGATGTTATTAGGAACTGTATCAATGACTTTTAAAAGAAAATTTCTGTTTTTTCTGAGTGCTAATTCCATTTTAAATTTATAAAATGCCATTTCAATTGTTGCACGAAGTTCTCTATCTTCAAACGGTTTAATTAAATAACCAAAGGGAGATGATTCTGCAGCTTGTTCTAAAATATTGTCATCAGCAAAAGCTGTTAAGAATACAATAGGTATTTCAAGATCGCGATAAATCTGCCGTGCTGCCTCAATCCCGTTCATTTTACCTTCAATCATAATATCCATCAGGATCAAGTCTGGTTTTAATTCTTTTGCTTTCTGAATTGCTTTTTCACCGCTGGAAATGATTTCAGGGATTTTATATTTGAATTTTAATAGTGTATTCTTAATATCTTCAGCAATGATCTTTTCATCTTCTACAATGAGTATTGTTTTACTTTCCATCAGTCTTCCTGCTATTTGCAGAACCTCGTTTATCAATATACATCTTATTATCAGCTTCTTTTATAATCGCTTCAATACTTTTATTCATCTCAATATTCCAAAAAGCGCTACCAATTGCAAAAGTCACGGGAAATGGAAGTTTACTTTTTTTATTGAAATCAATTATTGAACTTCTCATCCTGTTCTCAACAATTTCAACCTCCTTTCCTGTTTGCGGCAGCATAATCAGAAATTCATCTCCTCCGCTGCGAATAACATTATCAGTATCACGTGCTTGAGATACCAAAAGCGAAGCAACGAATTTTAGAGCTTTATCACCTAAATTGTGTCCATGTTCATCATTTATTTTTTTAAGATTATTTATATCTACAACAATGAAGCCGGTCTCATAATTATATCTTTTTGCCAGTTTCATCTCATACTTAATTGCCTGATCATAATAAAGCCTGTTGTATACTTTTGTAAGTGGATCGATCACTGCTTTCTTCTTCAGAAGATTCTCATATTCTATTCTTTTTATAGTTTCATTTGTATGCTTGAATAAAATAATAAGAATTTCTGCTAATTCCTTATTAAATGCCTTTTCATGTTGGGAAACAGCAAGAAAAATATCTTCATCTCCAATTCGACAGCCAATTACAGATTCAATATCTTCCCATTCAGGTTCAAACTCTGAAAATTCACTTTGGTGCGAATAGATGCAAACATTATCTGAACTGAACGCTTTACCTGCAATACCTTCCGTAATTTTGTATTTTGTTTTAAATATATCTAAGTGTTTTTTTGTCTCTAAAACTAAGTGATTCTTTTCTCTTCTGTAGAAGGCAACATCAGAAATACCAAATATACTTTCCAGGGCATTTTCTACTTCTCGGAAAATGCATTTTACACTCTCGCAACCTGATAATTTATATGCAACTTCATGAAGTTTCTCAATTTTACGTTTCGCATCTTTTAGCGCAATATCATGCTGGGATTTATGAAGAGCTATTTCTATAGATGAGTATAGTTCTTTATCTTCGAATGGTTTTGTGATATAACCATAGGGTGCTTTCATTTTGGCTTCATCGATCATTCTTCGATTGGAATAAGCAGTGATCAAGATCACCGGTAAATTGTATTCTTCCTGGATAGTACCGGCAATTTCTATACCGTCAAGCTTACCTTCCAGTTTTATATCAACCAGGACCAGATCCGGATTGGTCTCCTCCACCATTTGAATTGCCAACTCTCCTGATCTTACAATATCAATTACGTTATATCCAAACTTCTCTAAAGCCATTTTAATGTCATTGGCAATGATATTTTCATCTTCAACAATCAGTATATTAATCTCTTTACGCATAATCTAACCCCGGACATAATTATCAACAATACTTACTAATTAATTATAACATAAGCAAAAATTACTTGTTCAATGTTTTACTGCAAGTTTTTTTTATTATAGTGGGAAATTATAGGGTGGCTAGAGGTTTGTCATTCTATTGAGAATGGAAAGAGTCTTTAGTTTGTCATAAAACATCATCTTTAAATTATTTTCTAATTGACTCTTTAATTTCATTTATGCAAATTTGGACATGCAAATAGAAGAAAAGGAGGAAATATGAAAATACTTCGATTATTAGGTTCCCTGGCTTTTGTACTGGGACTTTTCATAGCAATATTTGCAGGAATAATTTGGGCAGTGATCGTATCAGTTGATCCGGTTGTTCCCATGTGGTTGAGAATTGCAGTTTTCAGTCTTATGGGTGGAATCCTTCTGGTTCTAATTACAGTGGCTTTGGAACAGAAGAAAATCAAGACATCAATAAAGGATATTGCCCCCGCTGTAACCCAATCTCAACTTTTACTCTTAAACTCTTCAGATATTCCCGGTCGGGAAATCGAGGAGATATTGGGTCTGGTACAAGGACATACAATTTATGCTATCTGGTTAGGTAATGACCTCTCTGCTTTAGTGCGACTGGTTCTTGGTGGTGAACTAATTGAGTACACAGCGATGATGGGAAAAGCCCGCAAGGTTGCCACAGGTAGAATGATCAACCAGGCTGAAGAACTGGGTGCTAATGCCATCATCAATTTGCGTTATATGACAACCAGCGTAGTTGGAAGCGCAGCCGAGTTTCTGGCTTACGGTACCGCGGTGAAATTAAAGAAATAGAAAGATAAAAAGAGATAATTGAGACTTACGAGAAAGCAAACCCGAAAACAGGTTTGTTAATTTTTAAAAATAACGAAGGTGGCACGGGTTTGTTATTATTTAGATGATGTGACTATCTCACCTTACCAAATTCAACGATTCTGTTTATGTTCTTTGCTGCTATTTCAAGTCCTTTTTCCCAGGTTACATGAAATTCTTTATTAGAATTGTTAATATACCCATCATAAAACATGAAATAAACGCTGTGCTTATAATCCTCATCTATGATAACTTTCTCAGGTTCATCGATTTTTAGTATCTTTTCAAACTCATAAGCATATTTAAGATTTTCTAAGGCATCCTCTAAAGCTGCTTTATCAGATTTTTTTAAGTATGGAAGAAAGTCAATTATAGCTTTTTCATAAATAACCATATTAGATTCAATGTGTGCACCAATAGGATTAGTATTATTATTAGGTTTTTTAAATGTTTTAAAATAATGAATTGTATCTGTAAATATATCCCTGAATTCTTTTGCAGCCCTGTAATATTCTTGTCTTTTTAAAGTTGCTATTGATCCAAACCACCCAATTAAACCACCAACTATAACTCCTGATAAGCCAATTAACCAATCTGCCATCATTCTCTCCAAATCTTAATCAATTATACACCCCATCATCAATCCCCATAATCCTCTTCCCGGGAGATGCTCTCAGAGCGTAACAGCTATTTGATAAAACCTTCTTTAGGTTTATAAGCAATTTCTTTTATCCCAAAATCTCGAAGTATAAATTGCTGTTCCAAAGAGTAAGGTCTTCCAAAATAATCTGTAAAAGTGAACATCCACTTAATTACATCATTTTGTAGTGGACGAGGACCTGTAATCTTGTGGGAATGTACTGTTATAATATCATTAGGTAATATTGCTGGAGTGTCAGTATGCATTTCACTCCATAATGTATTTATTCCGATCGAAAAATTTACATTAAGAGCTGGGCCACCAGATCTATGATTAAGCACTCCAATAAATCGATAGTTATCATTATCAATTTCTTCAATCATTATATCAACAATAGTGAACCATGGACGATCGGCTTTTATCGACATTCGCTCAGCAAAGCGATTTGCTTTATTTACTTCCACCCAACTTAAAAAACTAACTATGAGTGCAAGAATTGAAATATATAAAACGGGGTTTTTTATTAGTCTAATTGTCTTATTTTCACTCTGTTTTAGTTCTTTTTTCATCCCACTTTTCTCACAACCAAATAAAGAGATCCTAGTAAACTTACATCCGAATGCTTTGGATCCATAATTATCATCTTTTCTTCCTATCATTTGCGATATTAATTATCAATTTTCAAGTTCGTATTTAAAAAGCTGTTTTTAATGGATTTGCGTCAAGTTAAAAAAATATTTTATAGTCTTAATTAAAAA